>NZ_JAGTJY010000001.1:0-167532 GCF_018195695.1 Achromobacter sp. Marseille-Q0513
ATCCGCCTCCGGCACCGGCATCGTCGGCTGCGTATCACCGATCAGCTTGCCCGGGTCATACGGCTTGAAGGTCTTGTAGTCGTTATGGTTGCCCGACACCCGGTTCGGGATCGTCACCGTCGCCCCAACCCTCAGGTCGCGGTCGCTGGCAAGACCATTGGCCTCGGCCACCAGGAACCACAGGCGGCTGTCGCCATAGGCTTGCTGTGCGATGGTCTGCAGCGTGTCGCCCGGCTGGATCCGGTACGAGCCCGGGCTGGCCTGCGGGTTGCCGCCGTCGATGGGACGGAAGGACGGCGAGAAGTCGTCCGCGCCCACCGTCGGGCCTGTCGTGCCCAGCAGCTCGCCGTTGACGATCAAGGAACGCGTGGTCTTGCCGTCCTGCACGCGTTGCAGGATCTTGCCGCTGGTGTCGTTCACCAGCGTCTGGTTCTTGCTACCGTCCTTGGTGTCGACCACGCCCACCAGGTTGCCGTTGACGTCGTACTGGTACGTGGTCTGGCCCGGATCCAGCTCCGTGCTGGTGCCCGACAGCGTGGCCTCGCGGTAGCCTTCGTAGCGCGCGTGCGTGTAGTTGTAGATGTTCGTGTACGCCGTGCCCTCGTACATGTCCATGCGGTACTGCGTCACGTTGCCCGCCTGGTCGTAGCCGCTGTAGGTCACGTTGTGGCTGCTCGACAGACCCGCGTTGGTCATCTTGACGAAGCGCGTGTTGTACAGCCGGCCGGCGCCGTCGTACATGTTGCGGCGCTGCTCGTTGGCCAGGCCCGAACGATCGAAGAACGCCTTGCCCAGCGAGCCGTCGATGCCGCTCCAGACCACGCGGTCGGCGCCGTCGTAGTAGCGGTAGTCCAGCAGGTTGCCGTCGCGCCGCTGCGTGACCAGCCGGTTCAGGATGTCGTAGGTATAGGTCTCGGTGGTGAAGCCGGCCGCGGTGCTGCCGTCGCCGTAGACGACCTTGTCCCAGTACGTGTCGCTCAGGCGGTTGCCGTTGGCGTCGTAGGTCAGCCGGTGGCCCTGGCCCGCGCTCAGGTCCAGGTTGGCGTTGACGGCCTCCACCGTGGTCTGGCGGTTCATGGCGTCGTAGCCGTACCAGTAGTCGCGGTTGCGCCAGGTGTCGGACGCGTCGGTGTACTGGGTCTGGACGCGCTTGCGGTTGCCGTTGGCGTCGTAGTCGATGTTCTGGCGCAGGTAGCCGTCGGACACTTCGCGCAGGCGGCCCAGCGCGTCGTAGGCCATGATGTTGTTCTGGTAGACCCGGCCGCCCTGCTCGGTGCGCTCGCGCACCTTGTTGCCGGCATGGTCGTACGAGAAGTCCGTGATCTTGCCCAGCGCCGCATCGTAGATGCGCGTGACCTGGCCTGCGGCGTCGTAGGTGTAGTTCAGGTTCTGGCCGCGCGTATTGGTCTGCTGCAGCAGCTGGCGGGCATTGTCATAGGCGTAGTAGTACTTGGCGCCGCCGATGTCGGTATGGCCGACCAGCTTGCCGAAGTAGTCGTAGGCCCAGGTCGAGGCGTTGCCGTTGGCGTCGGCCTCGAAGGTCTTGTTGCCGCGTGCGTCGTAGGCGGTGCGCAGCTCGGTGGACATGCCCGGTTTGCGCACGCCGGTGACGTTGCCGCGCAGGTCGTAGCGGAAGTAGACCGTGTCGCCCGCGCCGTTGGTGGAACTGAGCTTGTTGCCCAGCTCGTCGTAGCGCACGCTCTCGATGACGGTCTTCTGGCCGGTGGCGACCAGGTTCATGATGTCCTGCACGCTGTAGCGCGTCAGCGCGGCGTGCGACGTCAGCGTCAGGCGTCCCAGCCAGTCATAGGTGTAGGACGTGACGTTGCCCAGCGCATCGGTCCAGCTGATCTTGTCGCCGAAACCGTTGTAGCCGTAGCGGTAGACGCCGCCGTCGGCGTGCCGCTCGACGATGCGCTTGCCGCCGGCGTCGTACTCCATGCCGGTCAGGTTGCCGTTGCCGTCGCGCGTGGCGACGTTGTTGCCCTGCGCGTCGTAGTACAGGTAGGTGGCCGGTCCGGCGCCCGCAGCGCCATCGGCGCTGGGTCGGATTTCCGAGGTGATCTGGTTGGCCGCGTTGTAGGTGTAGCGGGTGATCCAGTAGGGCGAGCGCGGATCGGACACCGTCAGCACGTTGCCCCAGCGGTCGTAGGTCCGCTCCACCGTGGGGCGGCTGGTGATGGCGCCGCCGTTCGGGCCGGACGTGCCCCACGACGCCACCACGCCCAGAATGCCGGAAACGTTGGTGCTGATGGGCTGCGGATAGCTGCCCGTGGTGCTGCTCAGGGAATAGCTGGTCGGACGGCCCGGGATGGTGTAGCCCGCCACATAGGTGGCGGTGGTGTGCGACATGCCGGGACGCGGCGTGACGGCGTTCACCCAGACCTGCTCGTAGCGGGTCTCCTGGCGATATTCGGTCTTCCAATAGCCGGGCGTGCCGCCTTCGCCGCCCTCGCCGCCCTCGCCACCGTTGCCGGTCGGCGGCACCCAGACCTGATAGGGCACGGACACCGTATAGCTGCGGGTGTAGTAATAGCCCGGCGTGGTGGCGCCTTGCGAGATCACGCCGATGCGGTGCTTGCTGGGCTCGGACGCGCCGGTGGGCGTGAACAGCAGGTCGAACTCGTAGTTGCCAGCGGGCAGCGTGCCCAGGCGGACCCAATAGGTCATGACGGTCGTCGAACCGCCCTCGCCGCCGCCCTCGCCGCCTTCCCCGGTTCCGGGCGTGCCGACCGGACCGAACGGCGTGCTGGTCGGGCTTTGGTTCAAGCCCACGGTCGACCAGGCCTGCGTGCCTTGCAACCGGTACCTGAGCACCGCCGTGCCGCTCAGGTTGCTGCGATCGGTCGTGGTCCAGGAAATGCCGGTGCTGCCCGTGTCCAGCGTCAGGCCCTCCGCGATCGGCGGAATGCCGACCGGCGGCACCCAACGCGGCGGCACCGCGGCCTCCTTGTTGATGAAGCCCGTGGCATGCGCGTAGGCCGCGCCTGAACTGCGGTCGATCAGCAGCAATTCATACTCGAACTGGCCGGCGCCCATGCCGACCCAGTCCACGCCATCATGACCCGAGCTGCGCGCGGATACCGGCAGCTGGACCCAGGCGCCGCCCGGCGAGCGGTAGCGGAACTGCGCATCCACGCCCGCGCCGAACGAGGGCCAGCTGAACACGTCGTGGCCGACGGCACCGAAACCCATGGCGCTGCTGATCGAGGACAGGCTGGGCGCCGCCAGGGCCAGCGTGCCGGAACCCGTGACCTTGGTCATGCCATCGCGGGCGATCTGCGATACCCGATACTCGTAGTTGCCCACGGCCAGCCCTTCCGCGTCATAGCGCAAGGTGTTGCCGTAGTTCACCAGCCCCACTTCGCTCCAGCCGCCGTTGGGCACGCGGATTTCCAGCCTGACCTTGACGCCCGGATCGACCGGCGCGGCGATGTCGATGAAGTTGCCGGTATTGCCGAAGGTGCCCTGCTGGTTGATGACGGTCTGCCAGGTACCGCTGGTGTCCTTCTTGTAGACCGTCATGGCGACCACCCGGGTGACGCCGCCGTCGGTGGTGTTCATGGCGGCGCCGTCCCAGCTGAACGTCACGCCGGTCTGCGCCGCGCCGGCCAGGTAGTTCTGCGTGAGGGTCCGGCGCGTGCCGCCGGCGCTCTGGTAGGTCATGACGACGCGCACGTCGCCGTCGCCCAGGCCGGCCAGGCTGGTCCAGCCGAGCTGCACGGTGTTGGTGCCGCGCCAGGCGGGCGTGCCGGGATCGTTGGGATCCGTGCCGCCTTCGCCGCCCTCGCCGCCATTCTCACCGCCGCCGGGCTTGGGAATGTAATAGAGCGTGGCGGAGGAGGCGATGGTGGCGTAGGTATAGTCCCGGTTGACCGTGACCCCGCCCTCGTACACCGTGCGCGCGGGCGCCATGGTCTTGAGCGCGTTGCCTAGCAGGTCGTAGACCGTATCCTCGCGCCGCAGGTTGCCCATGGCGGACGCCTGCTGGATGGAGCCGATGGCCGCGAGGTTGACGTTGCCCCCGCCGGCGCCCGCGCTGGTCATGCTGGCGGTGGCCTTGCCCTGCAGGTTGTAGAGCGTGACCTGGTCCTTGCCGTCCTTGGCGTTGGTCCGCACCAGATTGCCGGCGTTGTCGTACTGGAAATACTCCTGGCGGCCGCCGTTGACGCCACGGCGCACCATCTCGCCAAAGGCGTTGTACTCGGTGACGGTATCCGACCAGCCGGCTTCCTGCTGCGACACGTCGACGATGCCGGAACCGTTGGCCTGGGCGTTGCTGCCTTCCCACTTGCTGACCCAG
The DNA here is from genome assembly GCF_018195695.1 of Achromobacter sp. Marseille-Q0513. NCBI lineage: Bacteria > Pseudomonadati > Pseudomonadota > Betaproteobacteria > Burkholderiales > Alcaligenaceae > Achromobacter > Achromobacter sp. Marseille-Q0513. The sequence goes on from NZ_JAGTJY010000001.1 coordinate 4,304, forward strand.
TTGCCGGCCGCGTCCTGCTGCCACACGCGGATGTAGCTCAGCTGGGCAATGCCGCCCACGGCCACCCTGCGCTCGCTCCAGCTGATCGACACGCCAGATGCGGCCGACGCCGCGCCGAAATCGACGGTGCGGCTGGTCGCCACGCCGGGGGAGCCATAAGTGATGGTGGTGCCGCCGGTGGACACGCCGCCCTCTCCGGTCTCGCCGCCTTCATTGGCGACCGTCTCGCTGTACTGCGTGTTGAGGGTGGTGTAGTACACCTGCACCCGCACCAGGCCGCCGCTGGCATCGATCAGCGAGGACCAGTTCAGATTGATGGTATTGGTGCCGCTGACGACATACTTTTCCCAATGGCGGAATTCCTTGGTCGCCGACGACCAACTGGTCTGGACCCCGCTCTTGAGCACGGCCGTCGACGCCGGATCGATCACCCGCGTCTGATGCCCCAGCTTGTCGTACTGGAAGGCCTGGAACCAGGTCTTGACGCTGCCGTCGTTGCCCGTGACGCCACGCCATTGCTTGGCCAGCTGGCCGGCGGCGTTGTACGAGTAGTTGGTGCGCGCGCCATTGGCGTCTATAGTCTGGATCTTGTTGCCGCGGCTGTCGTAGGCGGCAAAGGTGTAGCGATTGTCGCCGCTGGATGTTTCGGTGTATCCCGCCTCGGACGCTTGCGGCGTGCCGTTGGCGTACTGGATGGTGCGGATGATGTTGCCGACCGCGTCGCGGTAGAACACGGTCAACGGTGCGTACGAGGCGCCGGACGCGTTCAGGCGCGCCGCCTCGGTCACCGCCTTCACCCGGCCCAGGGCGTCGTAATAGGTGTAGGACGTGCCGCCCTTGGCGTCCGTCACGCGCGTCTGGTTGCCCAGCACGTCGTAGCCATAGGTCGTCTTCAGGTCGCCGCGCTGCGAGGTACCGTTGGACTGGCTGCTGTACTCCACGTTGACGCGGGTCTCGGACAGCTTCCTGCCCAGGGCGTCGAAGGCATAGGTCACCAGGCGGTCGTTGGCGTTCGCCACCGGCAGCGCGTAGCCTTGCGCGTTCCAGACGTTGGTGGCCGTGGCGTAATCGCGCACCGAGGTCTTGTTGCCCATTCCGTCATAGGACGAGACCGTCACATAACCCAGGGCATCGACCCGCGCGACCATGTTGCCGACACGATCGTAGTGCTGGGTCGTGTTCGCCCAGACCTGCGAGACGGGATTGACCAGTTCGCGGATCGCCACCGCCTGACCGAAAGCATCGTATTCGGTGCGCACCAGCTTGTTGCTGGTGAAGTACTGCGCCCCGGCCGCGGCCGACGAATCGTAGGCGTAGATCTGCGACTGGCTCACCTCCACCGCGCGGCCCAGCTTGTCGTAGGCGGTCACTTCGCCGCGATCGCCGCCATGATCCAGGCCGGCCGCGTTGACGGCGGCGGCCACGGCTTCCGCCGTGATGCCGGTGTAGCCATTGGCCGTCAATCCCGTCTTGACCGCGTAGCGCAGGCGCAGCGTGACATCGCCCATGGCGTTGCGGTCGTACTCGGTGACATAGCCTTCGGCATCGACCTCGTACTTCAGCGCGCCGGTCTTGTCATAGACCTTGTAGCTGATCGATCCCGCCACGTCCCGGCCCGCCACCGCATTGCCGAACGCGTCGAACAGGACGTCCGATGTCAGCGAGATGGGCGCGGTTTCCTTGCGCGCGGCGACACCGCTGGCGCCATTGGCCAGCAAGTTGTCGGCCGCAGCGTCGTACAGGCTGACCGGCGCGAAGATGGTCCGCACCTGGCGGCCCGCCGCATCGTAGACATAGCGCGTGGTGCGGGCCTCGGGCTGGCCGTCCGCCTCGGTGCGCGACAACAGATTGCCCAGGGCGTCATAGACATTGCGGGTCACCAGCGAGACGGAGCGATGGGCGCCGACGGTCATGTTGCCATCGGCGGTCCAGCCCGTCTCCAGCGAACCGATCTGCGGCGTGCGCTCGACCAGCAGGCGGCCGGCCGCGTCGTACTCATAGGACCAGGGTTCGCCCGCCTTGTTGACGAAGCGGATCTTGTTGCCCACCCCGTCATAGGTATACGACTCGGACTTGCCCAGCGTATCGGTGACGCCCAGGAGACGGCCGGCCGCGTCGAACACATAGCTGTCGACCCGGTCGCGCGCGTTGTCGGCTGACAAGGCGGCGGCCACGCCGGCGGCCGAGGGCGTGCCGCCCAGCAGCACGCCGTTGGCGTAGCGGCGGCTGCTCACCACGTTGCCGCGCGTGTCGTAGCTCAGCTGCGTGACAAAGCCCGCCGCGTCGATCTTGTATACGGGCAGGCCCGCCGCGCCGAAGACGCTGCGGCTGCTGCGGTCCTGCGAGTCCACGCCCGGCAGGCGCGCGGTCAGCGCCGCCAGGCTCAACTGGCCCGGCGCGGCGCCGCCCAGCGCGTCGCCCGGCATCGGCCTGGCGTACTGGTAGGTTTCCAGCAGATTGCCAACGGCGTCATAGGTATTGCGCACCACGCCCATCAGGGCATCGACCACCAGCACGGCCCGGTTGGCCGCGTCGAAGGCGGTGGTGGTGACCCGGTCCTGGGCATTGGACACCAGGGCCGCCAGGATGGCGCCGCCCTCGCGCGGCACCGTGGCGCCCAGGCGGGTCGCGTAGCGGATCACCTGCACGGCGTTGCCATTGGCGTCCAGCACCTTGCTCGTGACCGCGCCCGTGGGATCCACGGAGGCGATCTGGCGATGCGCGCCGTCGTAGACCCAGTCGGTGGCCCGGTCTTTCAGGCTGCCCTGCACCGAGCGCGGATCGCCGCCGGCCGCCACGGGCGTGGCGTACTGGATCTGCCGCAGCAGGTTGCCGGCGGCGTCATAGATGTTCTCGGTCACCGCGCCCAGGCCGTTCATGACGTGAGTCAGCCGGCCGATGCCGTCGTAGGCGTTCAAGCTGCGCTGATCGCGCGCGGCATCGGCCACGCCCGCCAGCGCCGCGTCGATGGCCGCCGCCGTCAGCGCCACGTTGGCCGGCACCCGCGCGGCGTAGGCAATCCGTTCCACCACCTTGCCATTGGCGTCGTAGCGCTGGCGCACCACGGCGCCGGTGCCGTCCACCTGCAGGATGGCATGTCCAAACGCGTCGTAGACCGCGCGCTGGCGCTGGTCATAGGCGATATCCACCGCCGGCGCGGCCGGCATCTTGGCCGCGCCCACGCTGGCGGCCGCCAGGCGGTTGGCATAGGCGATGCGTTCGCTCAGATTGCCGGCGGCGTCGTACTTGTAGGTCACGACCGAGCCCAGCGCGTCCACCGTCATCGCCAGCCGCGAGTCGGCGCCGTAGTAACGGTACTCGGCCAAGTCCGACGGCTGCGGCGACAACAGCGCCCGCACTTGCGCCTCGCTGGCCGGCGATCCCAGCCCCGCCGTCGCCACCCGCGTGGCGTAACCGATGGACGCCGTCAGGCGGCCGGCGGCGTCATAGCGGCTCTCGCTCACCGCGCCGTCGGGATTGACCTGCAGGATGATCCGACCCGCCGCATCCAGCACGTAGCGCGTGGTGTTGCCGTTGCCGTCCACGGCGGCAACCAGCCGGTTGGCGCTGTCGTACACGCGCGAGACCGTGATGTCGCCCGCCGCCGCCGGCACGCTGGCCGGATTGCTGCCCGGCGCCAGGCGCGTGGCGTAGCGGATCTGCGTCAGCAGGTTGCCGGACGCGTCATAGGTGTTCCTGGTAACGGCGCCGGTGCCGTCCATGACATAAATGAGCCGGCCCGCGGCGTCATGGACGTTGACGGCGAGCTGGTCGCGCGCAGGATCGGCCAGCGGCGCCAGCGCGGCGGTGATCGCCGCCTCCGTCATCGCCGTGCCGGCCGGAATGCGGGCCGCGTAGGCAACGCGCTCGATCACGTTGCCGTTGCCGTCGTAGCGCTGCCGCACCACGCCACCCAGGGCATCCACCTGGAAGACCGCGCGGTCCAGCGCGTCGTAGACCGTGCGCTGGCGCTGGTCGTAGACGGGGTTGGGCTGCGGCGGCGCCGGCATCTGCGCGGCGCCTATGCTGGCGGCGGGCAGGCGGGTGGCGTAGGCGATGCGCTCGGTCACGTTGCCGTTGCCGTCATAGGCATAGCTGACCACGTCGCCCGTGCCGCTGACCGTCATCGCCAGGCGGCCGCCAGCGGTGTAGTAGCGGTATTCCGAGACGTCGGCGGAGTTTGGCTTGAGCAGGCCGCGCAGCTCGAAATCGCTGACGGTGAGCGCCCCCTTCAGATCCACGGGCGTGGCGTAGGCCACCGTCCCGATCACCTGGCCGGCGGCGTCATAGCGGGTCTGGACCACATAGCCCGCCCCGTTGACCGTCATCGTCGGCCGGCCTCTGTCGTCGTAGGTCTGATAGGTGCGCGTGCCGTCCGCGGCCACCCTGGCTTCGACACGATCGTTCAGGTCGTACACATAGCGCGTGACCAGCGCCAGTCCAGCCGGATCCAGCGTCTCGCTATCGCGCCGGCCCAGACTGTCATAGCTGTATCGGGTCACCACGCCATTGGCCGCCGTGACCGTCAGCTGCTGGCCGGCCTCGTTGTAGCTGTAGCGGGTGGTCAGCTTCAGGCCCGTCGCGTCCTCGGTGGAGGACAGCACGCGGCCGGCCTTGTCGAACGTCACCAGGGTCTGGCGGCCGCCCGGCTCTATCGTCTGGTACTGGCGGCCGAACGCGTCGTAGCGATACTCCGTTAGCAGCTTCTGTCCGTCCGGATCCACCAGGCGGCTCAGGCGCCGGCCCAGGGCATCATAGGTATAGCTGGTCTTGACCCCGCGCGCGTCCACGGTCTCGATCAGACGCTGCAGCTTGTCGTAGCGGTTGGCGACCGTCACGCCGCCGTCCTCGGTGCGCACCAGGCTGCCGTCCGCGTTGTACGCATGACGCGTCACGTTGCCATTGCCGTCGCGCAGCTCCACCGTCTGCCCGAAGGCGTTGTGGATGGTCGTCACCGAGACGCCGTCCGGCGTCGTCATGGTCACGCTGCGGTTCTGTGCGTCGTAGGCGTAGGTGGTGCGTCGGCCCAGCTCGTCGATGCGCCAGAGCACATTGTCGAAGGCGTCGTAGGCGGTCTTCTCCCAGCGCCCCACGCCGTAAGACAACACCTGCCGGCCACGTTTGTCGTATTCGAACTTGGTTGAGTTGCCTCCGCCGTCGCGCGACTCGATCACTCGGCCGAATACGTCATAGAGGCTCGTGGTCTTGCGGCCATATGCGCCCGCGTCCTCCTTCAGTAAGGTCAACCGGCCCAACCGGTCGTACTCCCGCGTATCCGTGCGATTCTTCGTGCCATCAATCCGGGTAATGCGCTGGATCTCGTTGCCGAAAGCGTCATAGCTGCGCTGTATCAGGCCGCCCGCGCCGTCGGTTTCACTCTGCACGCGCCCATCGATGGTGTACGTATAGGTCGCGCGAATGTCCACATTGGCATTGCTGGCGGCGGCCAGTGCGAGCTTGAGCGCATCGTTGATCGGGCCGCCGTTCAGGCCCTGCGTATTGATGGGCGCGCCGTAGCGCACCGTCTCGACCAGCTGGCCCAGGTTGTCGTATACGTTCTCCTGCACATAGCCCAGAGCATTGATGGTGTGCGTGACCCGGCCGTTGGCGTCGAAGTAGTACAGCGTGCGCTGACCCGCGCCGTCCACCATCGAGGTGCGCCGTCCCACCGCGTCATAGGTGTACGAGGTGCCATAGGTCCGCCAGATATCATCGATCTGCGCCTGCGTCTGGTTGCCGTCTATCCTGGCTGCGCCTTCTCCGGACAGCTCGCCGATCAAGCGGCCTTGCAGGTCGTAGCGCGACAACACGCCGCGCGAGGTCGAGGTTCCGGCGGCACGGACCATCGACGTCATGCGGCCCATCTCGTCATAGACGTACAGCGTGAGCGCGCCTTCGGCATTGCGCTCTGACGAGACCTTGTCCAGCCGCGTATAGGCATAGGTCCAGACCTGGTCCTGCGCGCTGGTCGCCGGCCGCATCTTGGCAATATCGGGCGAGTACTTCACCGGCATGGTCGAGCCGGTATTGGCGCCGGTCAGCGACGTGGCATAGCGCACCTTGGTCGTCAGGTTGCCGCTCGCGTCGTAGACGAATTCGGTCAGATAGCCTTCGCCGTCCAGCGTGCCGGTCAGGCGGCCCAGGCCGTTGTAGAACTTGTATTCGACGATGTCCCAAAATGACTCCGCCGGCTTGACAGAGGCGAAGCTCGGGTTGGAAAGGATGCCCGTCACGCGGTTGGAATAGGCGATCTTCCGCACCTCGCGCCCGGCGGCGTCGTACACGTACTCGGTGAGCGCGCCTTCGGCGTCCAGACGGCCTCGCACCTTGCCGTCATCGGTATAGAAGGTATACGAGTGACGGTCGGCGTTCGAAATCGCCACCGTCGCATCCTGAGGCCGTACGGGCTTGGCGACATTCCAGGTCGTCATGCGCTGCGCGTAACCGATTTCCTCGACCAGCCTGCCCAGGCCGTCGTAGCGAAACTCGGTGATGGCATTGGTCGCGTCGATCCGCTTGGCCAGCTTGTTCGACGCATCGTAGAGATTCCAGACCGTGGCGATTGTGCCGCTGGGGGCCACGTTCCCCACCTTGGGCGTCAACGGCTTGCCTTGGGCGTCCACCAGATAGGACAGGTTTGGCTTGCTGGAATAGACCCGTGTCTGCCAAAGCAGGCCCGCCGAGTTGTAGACGTACTCGGTCAAGGCGCCGCCGGCATCCACCTCGCCGGACTTTCGGCCCGCCGCGTCGTACAGGATGAACTGCCGTCCGCCCGACGGGTCCGTGGTCATCACCAACCGGCCCGCCGCATCATAGGCGTAGCGCGTCTCCCCTAGGCTCAGCCCGGCCGGCCCCTGGTTGAACTGGCTGATCTTCTGGCCGGCCTTGTCATAGACCGACACCACGCTCAGGCCATTGGCCTGCGTCAGCGTGACGCGGTTGCCCGCGTCGTCGTACTGCGTCAGCGCGGTATTGCCCTGCGCGTCCTGCACCGACAACACCCGTCCCAGCCCGTCATAGACATAGCTGGTCGCGCCGCCATTGGGCGACACAGTAGTCAGCAGCCGCCCCGACTGGTCGTAGACATAGCGCGTCAGGACTTGCGTGCCGTCAAGTATGCCGTCGCCGCTGGCGCTGACGGCCTGATAGGCGATGGTCTGCTGCAGCTGGCCCCGGTAGTCGTACACCGAATCCACCCGCGATACCTGGCTCATGTCCGCCGCGGCGGCCCAGGCCTGCATCACGGCTTCCGTCGGCACGTCCGTGGCCGCCAGCGTGCGCAGCGGATAAGGGCTGCCGGCATAGGTCAATGTCGCAACCCGCTCGCCATAAGCGTTGTAGCGGTGCTCGGTGACGTTTCCGGCGGGATTGAGCTGGAACCGCAGCCGGCCCGCGGCATCATAGACGTTGCGCGTGATCAATTCCCCCCGCGCCGCGCCACCCGCCTGGGTCATCGGAATCGTGTACGCGTTCTCGATCAGGAGCCGGTTATTGCTGTCGAAAACTCGCGACATGACATTGCCGACTGAGTCCTGCCAGCTGACTTGATTCCCGCTGGCGTCGTAGCCCATATTGACGGTATAGCCGCCTGGATGGACGATACGCGTCGTCCTGCCATTGCCGGATATCGTATACAGGGTGGTCTGACTGACGCCGTCAACCGCCGGCGTCGTCACCGACTTCAGATTGCCGTTTCCATCGCTTTCATAGGCGGTGAGATTGCCCAGCGGATCGATCACCGACGTACGCGTGCCGTTGTACTGATACCGGGTCACTCGCCCCAGCGCGTCGGTCACATGCGAGACCTTGTAGGTATTGCCATCCTTGACGTACAGGAACGACAACTGGGTGCCGTCCGTCTGCGATACCGAGGCCAGGCGGTCGCTGTCGCCGTCGTAGGTATAGAAGGTCTGGAACACCTTGCCGTCGGCAATGGAGTTGTCCTGAGGCGTCAGGTCCACCGACACCGCCGACAGACGGCCCAGGCTGTCGTAGCCATAGCGCACCCGCGTCTGAATCACCTGCACGCCGTTTTCCACGGTGGCGGTGCGCACCTGCGTGAGATTCAGCCCGGCGTAGTCGTAGAACGTGATGCCGCCGCTCGCATCGGTCACGCTGGAAAGCTTGCCGTTGGCGCCATAGGCGTAGCTGCGCGTGTTGCCGCTCGTGTCCGTCGAACTCAGCAAGCGCAACGAGCCGCTGCCCTCGTAGCGCTCGATCAGGCCTGTCGCGCCGTCCTTCCATACATATTGGTTCTTTTGCGCGTCGTATTGGATCGTGTCATACGCCCCCGTACCGGTGAATGACAGATATCCCGAGGGAAGCTGACTGTAGCCGTAGCCGAATCCCTGCTCCGAACCATCCTCGTCGATGCGCGTGATCGACCCCGAGGGATTGTTGATCGGACCGTTGATACGCAATCGCTTGAGCGCGGCCCCCACCGCCCAGGCGTCCTCATGACCCAGCTTGCCCTGGCTGTTGTAGGTGCGCACGGAACCGTATATCGATCCATGTCCGGCCAACTGGTCGTCCACGTTGCGAAACACCAGATTGCCCGTCGCGATGTTGACGTACACCTGCTCCGAACTTCTGCCCAGGGCGGCATCGCCGAATACGCCCCTATCGCCCAGCGTCGCCAGCGAACTCAGATTAAGCCCCAGCGTGTTTCCACTTACGATCGCGACCATGTTCAGGCAACCCTCAGAGTGTTTTTGCGCACCGCCCCGAAATATCGAGGGCGTACTATCCGTGCTCAACTTCTCCCTCCGGGACCTCGCCGGTTTAGCGGCAGCGGCTTGCCGCGGGTCAAACGGGTAGCAGATCCGGATGCCAGGAATAGCCGCCCTAAACCGAACCTTCCCCATTAGGACAAGTTCGAATAGGCCCCACTTGACGGGTCCAATCCTCACGGCGTGCCGATGGCCGAGCCGTACCCGATTCCGGAGCACCCATGAGCCAGACTTTCGCCGTCGCGCCGCAATCTTCCGCAGGCGTCGCCGCGAAGGTCGCTGTTTGAACGCGATGACGCGCTTGCTCTGTCCTCCGAACCCGAGAAGCGCGGTGGTACCCTTGGTGCATGATCCTCGCGCGGCAGAAGCTGGCGACCGCCATGGCCTGCCGATCGAAGCGCGCAAGACCCGCCGGGCTGAGCTCCCCGCTTCGTCTCCCGGTTGTGGGAAAACAGGTTCACGCCATGCCGTTGTCCACGCGGCCCGCCGTCAGATTCCCGGTTCCGCCGTCCTTTCGACATGACCACACCCACAGACCGCCCGCTCTATCTCGACCACTACGTCCAGGCGCTGGAAGACGGCGACAGCGAGGCTGCGCTGCGCATCCTGAGACAAGCCTGTACCGATCATCCCGGATCCGGCACGGTGCATGCCCTGCTGGCGGCCCAGCACATGCACGCGGGCGAGGTCGATGCCGCGGAGGCGGCGTTTATTCGCGCCCTGGCTCTCGATCCGGAATTGAATACCGCCAGGTTCCAGCTGGGCCTGCTGCAATTCACCAGCGCGCGGCCACAGACCGCGTTCCAGACCTGGGCGCCGCTCGAAACGCTGGGGGAATCGCACTACCTGGTGTGCTTCAAGCGCGCCTTCGCCGCGCTGGCCATGGACGGCTTCGACGATGCCCTGTTCCTCATCGAACAGGGCATTTCGCACAATGACGAGAACGTACCCTTGAACCAGGACATGGGCATGGTGGCCGCGCATATCCGGACGCAACGCGGCGACGCCGCGGCCGATTCCGCGGCCCCGCAGAACGAAGCCGCCGCCCAATTCGTGCTGGCTTCCTACAAGCAGAACCTGTAGGCCCCTCATGATCGACGGCATTGGGCGCCTGGCCCAGCTCATCCAGCAGCGCACGCTCGCGGGCGGCCGGACAGGCAAGACAGGAATGACCGGCAAGGCGTCCAACGCGGCCAAACCCACCAAGACGGCGGAGCCGCCGGTCTTCACGGCCTTGCTGACGCGGGTATCGGCACTGGACCGCGACGACCCCGACCGCGAGCGCAAGGCTTTCCGCTATTTCCTGGAGGCGGCCCTGCTGTCCGAACTGGGCGCGGGGCTGATCAACGATCCGAAGTTCCATCAGCTGGTGGACATCGTCCAGCAGCGGATGCAGGCGCAACCGGATCTGCTGGCCGCCAGCCAGAAAGCGGCGCGCCTGCTGCTCGCGATGCCCCGGGAAGCCCAGCCGGGCTGAGCCGGCCGCGCGGCGCGTCTAGTTCGACACCCAGTCCAGCAGCGAACGGCCGTCCGGGGCTTGCGCGCCGCGCAGCGCGCGCTCGGCCAGGCGCTGGAACGCTTCGGGATGCTGCAGCGCGCCGCTGCGCGCGGCCTGCGCATAACGGGCCGACAGGGAGGCCGGGTCCAGCCGCAGTGCCAGCTCGATGTGATGATCGGCCTGTTCCGCCCGCCCCGCCAGCGCATGCGTGATGGCGACGCCGCCATGGCTTTCGCCGAAGTTGCGGTCCAGCGCCAGCGCGCTCTCGAATGCGGCCGATGCAGCGGCCAGGTCTCCCTGCAACAACTGCGCCCAGCCCAATCCGTGCCAGCTGCCGATGTGCGCGGGCATGAGCGCCGTGGCGCGCTGAAAGGCATCGATGGCTGCCTGCGGCTGTCGCAGCAGGAGCCGGGCGATACCCGCCGACGACCACACGCGCCCTTCGGCCGGCCGGCGCTGCAACACAGCGTTCAGGTCGGCCAGCGCGCTCACGGGATCCTGGGCCGCCAGCGCCGGCGCGCCGCGCGCCGCCAGGGCCTCGCCGCAGCCCGGCGCGCCCGCCAGCGCAACCGTCACCCAGCGCCGCGCGGCCGCGAAGTCGCCCGCGTCCACGGCCATCAGGCTCAGCACGCCCGCCGCTTCCGGCTGGCCTTCCAGCGGTTGCGCGCTGGCCCACGCCAGCCCTTCGGTCAGGCGCCGCTGGAAATGCAGGGTGCGCAGCCGATAGGCCCAGGCATGCGGCGGCAGACGGCCGCCCGCCAGCAACTCGGACCAGACCGCCTCGGCCGCGTCGTGCTCCCCGGCGCAATGCAACAGCGTGGCCAGGGTGGCCTGCAAATCCGCGTCGTCCGGAAACCGCTGGCACAGCGCCCGCTGCGCGGCCAGCGCCTCGGGCCAGCGGCCCTGGGCCGCCAGCAGCGCCGCCTGTCGGTGCGACAGATAGGCCGCGTCTCCATCCACGGCCCTGGCCTGGTCCAGATAAGCCTGGGCCCGCTCCAGATAGCCCAGCTCCAGCGCCAGCTCGAACGCCTGCATCGCGAGCGGCGCGTTGGCGGGATCCTGGCGCAGGTAGGCGTCATAGCGGTCCAGGCGTTCGGAAGAGGTCGACATGTTCAGGGCTCCTTTGCTGCGGGATTCATTCTTGGAAGAGCGTAGCGCCAATCTCGGCTTCAGAAGTCGGCGGCGGACTGCCTGAGCTTGCCGAGTTCCTGTCTCAGCATGTCCAGGGCGCGCTTGTGCAGCTGGGAAATGCGGCCCTTGGTCAGGCCCATCTCCGCCGCGATATCCTGGAACGGCACGTCCTGCATGTAGTGCGAACGCACGATATGACGTTCCCGCTCGGGCAGCGCGGCGACCAGCGCCAACACGCGGTCGCGCAGCTGCCTGAGCTCCACCTGCTCATAGGCGCCCAGGCCGCGCGCGGCCTCGGCGCTTTCCCATTCGATCAGGCCGGACCCTTCCAGCAGCACGCCCAGCGCCACGCCCACGCCAGCGGCCGCCAGCCTTCGGAACAGCGCCTCGGTCGACTCCTCGGCGCCATCGGGCGCGTCATCCTCGGCCAGCGAGGCGACGCGCTCGCCGGTAGCGGTCATGCGCCGCTGGATGGACAGCTGCTGCTGGCGCTCGGTGAGCTTCTCCAGGCCATTGAGAATGGACCCGGTCATGCGGGTGGTGGCATAGGTCTTGAACGATGCGCCCAGGCCAGGCTGATAGCGGTCGACGCACTCCATCAGGCCGAGCGAGGCGTACTGCATATAGTCGTCGAACTCGAAATCCTGACCGCCACGCCGCGAGTACATGCGCGCCGCGATCGCGCGCGCATAGGGCAGATAACGCGACACCAGGCGGTCCCGCAACGCCTGTGTCGGTTGCTCCCGGTAGGAGAACCAGAGCATGTCCTCTTCGGGAAGCACGGGCCATTCCGGCTCTTGCACAGCTGCGATCATCATGGCCGGCCTCAATGGAAGGAACCGATGGTGGAGCGCAGGACCAGTCCCCAGCCGTCTATCAGCACGAACAGCAGGATCTTGATCGGCAGCGAGACCGTGACGGGCGGCATCATCATCATGCCCAGGCCCATCAGCACGCTCGATACGATCAGGTCGATCAGCAGGAACGGCAGGAAAATGACAAAGCCGATCTGGAACGCGACGCGCAGCTCCGACAGCATGAACGCGGGGATCAGCTGGACGTTGCCGACCTCCTCGAGCGTGGCCGGTTTGGGCGCGCCCGACAGTTCCAGCATCAGCGCCAGGTCTTCCTCGCGCGTATGCCTGGCCATGAACGCCCGCAAGGGCCGGGCGCCGCGCTCGTAGGCCTCTTCGACGGAGATGCTGCCTTGCATGAACGGCTGCAGCGCATCCCGGTTCAGTTCATTCATGACCGGCGACATCACGAACAGCGTCAGGAACAGGGCCAGGCCCAGCAGCGCGGCGTTGGGCGGCGTTTCCTGCATGCCGAATCCGTGCCTCAACATGGACAGCACGATGATGATGCGCAGGAACGCCGTCGTGCACACCAGCAGGGCCGGCAACAGGCTGAGCGCGGTCAGGCCGAGGGCGATGCGCAAGGCGCTGGCCGTCGCGGGCGCGTCGGCGCCCGCCAGTTCGCCCATGCCCAACGAGGCGCCAGCTGCGCCCGCCGCCACCGCCTGCCACGGCGCCAGCCATGCCAGCAGGCCCAGCGTCGCCAGGACCGGGCCGAGCGCGGCGCGCCTCATTGCCCGCTCCCCGGCGCGCCGGCATCGGCCGGCGCGCGCGCGATCTCGCGGGCTCCGGACTCGCTGACAGACAGCAGGATGCGCTGGCCGCCGAACTCGACGACCTCCAGCGCCACGCGCTGGCTGAGCCGGGCGCCACCCAGGCGTCTCACCGGCGCATCCGTCCGCCGGCGTCCGCCTTGCGGCCCCGGGCGCCGGCGCCACCAGAAAACCGCGGCGCAGGCGAGCAGGGCCAGCACAACGGCCAGCGCCCACGACCAGGACTGCAACGCGGTGCTCGCGGCCCGATCCTGCCCCCAGGCCAGGGGCGTATCGGCGTTCATGCGAGCGAACGCAGGTCCAGCGGCAATTCGGTCACGCGGATGCCGAAATGATCGCCCACTGCGACCAGCTCTCCGCGCGCGACCACGCTGCCCTCCAGCAACAGGTCCACCGGCTGGTCGACCCGTCGGTCCAGCGCGAAGACCTGCGCGCTCTTGGCATTGATCAGGTCGCCGACGGTCAGCTCGACCTCGCCGACACGCACCGACAGCGTCGCCTTCACGCTGTGGATCGGGTTGAGATTGCGGATAGCCAGCGCGGTTTGCTCCGCCTGGATATCCGCGCCTTCGGGAAAATCGACCGCTTGGGCCATTGCGCCGGCAATGTCCGTATGGGGATGAGTCAAGTCCGTACTCCTAGGCACTTCTTTTAATAATCGGACCAGACGACGCTCATGGCGCCGCGCGGTCCAGCCGGATGGCCTTGTGGGGCCCAATCTTTGCCAGATGCACCTCGGCGACCGCCGTGGCGTCCTGCGCCCGCAGCATCGCGGGCTCCTCCAATCCATGGTCCAGGGCAACCACGTCGCCGATGGACAGCGAACACAGGCCACCGATCTCCAGCCGAACCGGCCGCAGCGTCACGTTCAGCCTGACGGCACGCCGGCCGATGGCCTGCTGCAACGGCGCCAGCGGTCCGCCTTCCCGCCGACCGCGCCCGGCCAGCCGTTGCGCCGCCCCGGCGCTCAACGCCAGCGGCAACCTGGCCAGGCCCAGCCGGACGGACAGCATCAAGCCGCCTCGCGCAACGCCGCCGGGCAACGCGCAAGGCGTGGCCTCGATGGCATGCCACGCATGCGCCTGGCGCAGCGCCTCGGCCAGCGCCAATGCCGCGCGCCGGCCAGCGCCGGCCAGCATCGCCCCGCCGGAACGCGCGACGACATCGCCCTCGGCCTCGCCGCACAACGCCGCGCCCAGCGCGCGGGCCGCGACGTCGGAATGCCCCATCCATGCGCCGCCCTGGTCCGCGCCATCGGACAGCACCAGCCAGACCGGATCCGTCGAGGGACGCGTGTCGAAGGCTTCAGGTTCGACGCGCAGGGCCGCGAAGTCGGCCCCCCATTGCCCGCACCAGTCCCGCAGCGATTCCCGCAACGCGTCGGCCACGCGTCCGCTCTCCTGGCCGGTCCACCATCCGATGCTCCAGGCCGTCATCAGCGCCGCCCCTTCAGATCGAACAGGGACTGGATCAGATCGTTGGCCGTGGATACGGCCTGCGACGAAGCCTGATAGCCGCGCTGCATCACCACCAGATCGCTGAATTCCTGCGACAGGTCCACGTTGGAACCTTCGACGCGCCCCGTCAGCAGGCGTCCGAATCCGGGCAGGCGCGGGTTGCCCAGCATGCGCGCGGCCTCGTCCCTGAGCACGAACTGGCTGGCGCCCATCGGAGACAAGGCGTCATCCGAACCGAAACGCGCGAGCGCGATGCGGCTGCCCTGCCGGGATTGGCCATTTGAATAGCTGACGGACAGCACTCCGGAACCGTCGAAGGTGATGCCGGTGGCCGTGCCTGCCGCGTAGCCGTCCTGGTTCGAGACCGTCAGCGTGGACGTGGTCCCGGACGCGAACGCCGTCACGCCCTCGCTGAAATCCAGCTCGATCGGCTGCGCGTCCAGCGCAGGCAGGCTGTAGATGATGGAGATCCTGGACGCGGCCGGATCGATCCGGCCGTCCTTGAAGGCCAGGGTCCCTTCCCCCAGCTTGTTCGGCCCGTCTTCGACCGTCACTTTCCAGGTGCCCGGCCTGGTTGCGCCCGTATTGACGAAAGACACCTTCAGCAGATGCTCCGCGCCGCTGCGGTCGTAGACCTTGACGGCGTTGAGCTGATGATCCGTGCCGGTCGACGACAGGTAGCCGTTGAAGCGGATGCGCGATGTGGAATTGGCTGGGGACGTGGTCAGTCCCGCCGTGGAGATCTCGCCCAGCGGCCCCTCGCCATTGCGACCCGTGCCCAGGACCGTCGCGCGGTCGCTCTTGTTGCGCAGCACGCCATCATCGCCGAAGTCGAACTGGGCGGCGCGCGTGTAGCGCACTTCGCCATCGGGCATGCGCAGCATGAAGTAGCCGGCGCCGTCCAGCGCCATGTCCAGGCCGCTGCCGGTCTGCCGGGCTTCGCCCGGACTGAAATCCATGCGCGTCGCGTACGTGTCCACGCCGGCGCCGCCGCCCGCGTCGGGGCCGCTCCAGCCCTTGCTGTAGGGCGCGTAGGCGTTGAACTGCTCTTCAAACAGGACTTGCGATTTCTTGAAGCCGGGCGTGTTCATGTTCGCCACGTTGTTGCTGATGGTCTTCAGTCCCTTGGAGAATCCGTTCATGCCTGAAAGACTCAACCAGATGCTATCCAGCATGGCGCGCTCCTTCAGCGTATGGCCGATACCGAACCGAGGCTCACGTCATTGACGACAGAGCCGCTGGATGTCCGGATGCTGAGCGTCGGCGTGCCCGATGCCAGGCTGAGCGCCGTCACGGTGCCGGTGATGCTGCCCGTGGGCGACTGGGCGTCCACCGTCTTGCCGATCAGGCCCACGGACTGCAACGTGGACTGGAGCGTGACCAGCTGGTCCAGCTTGGCGTAGGTCTGGCGGCTCTGCTCCAGCGATGAGAACTGGGCGATCTGCCCGATGAAATCCTGGTTCTCCATGGGTTTGAGCGGGTTCTGGTTGGTGAGCTGGGCCAGCAGCACCTTGAGCAGGTCCTGCATGCCCAGCTGGGTCGAGGCGGAAGCCGCGGCGGTCGAATCGATGGCCATGAAGCGTTACTCCGGCGTAGCGGTTGAAGGAGAGTCCGGGCCGCCCAGCAGCGGACGGCCGTTGAGATAGAGCGACGCCAGATCGCGCGCCCCGCCCTGCATGCCTTCGGCGATGGCCATGGCGAGATGCCGGGCTTGAAGGCTGTTCATCGCGGCGTCGCGGATCCATACCGAAACGCCCTGCTCGTCGTGCTGCGCGTGAACGGACTGCTTGCGCGGCCGGCGCGCCTGCGCGGCGCCCGCCCATCCGGCGGCCGCGGCGGGCTCCGCCGAAATCGGCGACACGGCCCTCGGCCGCGCGGATACCGGCGTTGCGTCAATGCCGGGCCCGCCCGCGTATGCCGGCCGAACCTCGATATCGCCGCGGCCGCCGGCGATCCTCGCCGGCGCCGCGGATTCGATCCCCTGCCGCAACGCGGCGGGCGTGTCGCGCCACGCCCCTGCCTGCCCGGCCGTGTCGGCGGGCCGCGCCAGTTCCGCAGGGGCGACCGACGGCCGCGCGGCGCATGGATCCGCGCTCCCTTGCCGTTCGCCACCCGGCGTCAGATTGCGTCCGCCCAGCCAGTCGCGCGCCTGGGCCTGTTCCATGGCCTGGCGCCATCCCTCCTGCGACGCAGGCAACCCTCGGTCGCCCCGTGCCGACACCGGACTCTGCGCGCCAGCGGACGCGTACTCGGGAACGGTCATGAACGATTTCTCCCTGTGGGCCAGGCCGCGTCGGCCTGGCGCTGGTCCGCGCGCGCCGCGTCAAGATCGAATTCGCGCCGCGCCTGCGTCTTGTGCCGATCCACGATCTCGGTGCGCCGGTGCGCCTGCAACAGGTCGTCGCGACAGCGTTCGACCTCCGCGCGCAGCGCGTCGGCCTGGGTACGAGCCTGCTCCCATCGCCCCCGCATGGCCGCGAGCGCTTCGCGCACGGCGATATGCCGGGCCGGATCGAAACCCGCCGCGCCAGCGTTCGCGGCCGCCCAATCCGCATGGCCCTGGCCCAGCGCGAGGCGCAGCCGGTCTCGTATCGCGGCCTGTTCGTCCAGCCTGTCTTGTGCCCGCGCCAGATCCAGGCGCGCCTGCTCCAGGCGATGGCCGTACAGCGATTCCAGTGCGGCCAGCGGATAGCGGAAACGCGAAGTCGCGGTCATACCCCCTCCTCCTCCTGCCGGCCGAGAATGGCCGCCAGCGCCGTGTATGCCTGCGCCCTGGGCTCCGGCGCGTCGGCATCCTGACGCAGCCACGAGTCCAACCTCGGCGCCATCGCCAACGCCGCGTCCAGGGCGGGATTGGCGCCCGACTGATAGGCGCCGATATCGACCATCTGGCGGTTTCTTTCCAGCAAGGCCAGGCTCGCGGATGCCTGCCGCATCAGCTCCCGCTCCTGACGCGTGGTCAGTTCGGTCACCAGGCGGCTGGCGCTGCGCAGCACGTCGATGGCCGGATAGTGGCCGCGATGCGCCAGGTCCCGGCTCAGCACGATATGGCCGTCCAGCGTGGCCCTCAGGCTGTCGGCGATGGGTTCGTTGAAATCGTCCCCCTCGACCAGCACGGTGAACACCGCGCTGATGGATCCGCCGGCTTCCACCCGGCCGCAGCGCTCGCACAGCTCCGGAATCTCGGAGAACACGGTGGGCGTGTAGCCCCGCGCCGTCGGCGGCTCGCCCGCCGCCAGCCCGATCTCGCGCCGCGCCATGGCATAGCGCGTGACGGAATCCATCGTCAGGAACACATCGCGGCCCTGGTCCCGAAAATATTCGGAGATCGCGAGCGCGGCATAGGTCGCCCGGGCCCGCATCAGGGCGGGTTCGTCCGACGTGGCGACGACCACCACGGAACGCGCCAGCGCGTCCGGACCGAGCTGGCGTTCGATGAAGTCACGCACCTCGCGACCTCGCTCGCCGATCAGCGCGATGACGTTCACATCCGCGCGCACGCCTCGCGCCAACATGCCCAGCAAGGTGCTCTTGCCCACGCCGCTGCCCGCGAAAATGCCGACGCGCTGCCCCTGCCCCAACGGCAGCAGGGCGTCGATCGCCCGCACCCCTGTTTCCAGCGGCGTATCGATCGGCTTGCGCCGCAGCGGATTGACCGGAGCGGGTTTCAGCGGAACCATGGCCTGCGCCGCGATGGGCGGCCCGTCGTCCAGCGCCGCGCCAAACGCATTCACCACGCGCCCCAGCAAGGCCGAACCGACCGGCACGCGATCGGAGACGCCGGCCGTGGTCACCCGGCTGCCGGCCGCCACGCCGTCCAGGCGGCCATAAGGCATCAGCACCACGCCGTCGGGCCGCACGCCGACGACCTCGGCCAGGATGCCTGCGCCGCCCGCCTGCGGCGAGATGCGGCATAGTTCACCCAGGCTGGCGTCCGGACCCGAGCAGGTCACCGCCAGCCCGGACACCTGGCGCACCGCGCCGTCGCGCGCATACAGCGCGGCCGTCTCGATCGCCCGCAGGCAGGCGGACAGGGCCTGGGCCGTCATGGCGTCGCCTCGTGCGCGCGATACGCCTGCGACAGGGCTTCGCCCAGCGCCGCGACTTGCCGTTGCAAGCGCGCGTCCAGGTTGCCGGCCTCCGTCTGCAAGACGCAGCCGCCCTGGATCGTGGCATCGGCCACCCACATGACCTCGGCGGCCTGCGGCGCCAGCGCGGCCGGGTCTATGCCCGCCTCTTTCAGCAGCGTCAGATCCGCCGGCGCCAGTTTCACGCGCACCTGCCCCGGATGCCTGAGCTGGCTGCTGGCCTGGCGCACCAAGGCCATCACCCGCTCAGCATCCGGACGCACTCCCAGAATGCGGACCAGCGCCGCGAGCGCCAGCTCCAGCGCCGCGTCCAGGGTCGCTTCCTGCTCGCATCGCAAGGTCTCAAGCAGGGCATCCATGACGTCCTGGAACCGGGCCTGCTGCGCCTGCCGCCCCTCCTCGGCCTGCGCCCGGGCCTGGGCCAGGCCTTCTTCCCGGCCGGCCCGCAAGCCTTCTTCCCACGCCGCCTTGCGGGCTTGCTCCGCTTCCGCCTGCACCATGCGCTGCGCCAAGGCCAGGCTGCGCTGCTCGATCTCGGCTTCGCTCAGGGCCGCCACGGACGCCGGGCTGGCGGGCGTCTCATCCGCCCGCGTTTCATCCGGGCGCGACGGCGCCGCTTCCTGCATGGACGCCGCCGGGCGCGGCACGGCTCGCGTCGAGCCGACCAAGCGGGAAGCCGGCGCGATCGGCGCTTGACGCAGAATGGGCGCCGTTTTCATGGCGCGCTCCCGCCGCGCCGGAAGAACTGCCACTTGACGGTCTGCCGACGACCGGAAGACGCCTGCCGCGCCTGCAGGCGCGCCTCCAGCTCTTGCACCAGCGCCAGTTCCAGCGCCGGGGCGGGATCCAGGGTGCGGATCAACGCCTCGATGTTCCTGGCCCGGCCCGGCCCGCACAGCGCCATCACGCCACCGAGCCACGGCCAGCGATTTCGCCGGAGGATACGGGCGGCCACCGCGTCGGGCTCGCCGCGCAACTGCGCCCAGACGTCTTCCGCCCCTGCCTGCAACAGGCTCGTGGAGGGCTGGCCGCCCTGCGCGCCATCATTCATGGCCTCGCGCTCGCGCACCAATTGCGTGATCAAGCCGGGATCCGCGGGAATGCCGGTGCGCCGCAGCTCGGTCAACAGCTCGGCAAGCGGCCCACGCTGCGCATCGGGCAGGCGCGACAGCAGCCAGGCGCGGTCACGATCCGCGACGGCGTGCAGGGCCAATGCGCTCAGACGCAAGCCGTCCATCAGGACTTCTCCGCGTCGGCCGGCTGACGCGCCGGCTCCAGCCAGCCACGCAACTGCTGCAACAGCGCATCGCGCTGCTCGGCCGACAGCCGCGCGGACTGCGGCCGCCGCCGGCTGGCCAGCAAGGCCAGCGCGACCAACACGCCGCCGATCGCCAACAGCAGGGCAATGGCCAGGCGGGGCGTCCATTCGAACTCGGTGCGGGGGGCAGCCAGCGGCGCGGCCTGCGCCACGGTCATACCCGCGTCCTGCGCCACCACGCCGCTGCGCGCGGCCACCTGCTCCGTGCTGTACACAATGACGGTGTCGCCTCGCTCCACCTGGGCGCCGGCGGCATTGCCGACCAGCGTGCGCAGGCGGTCCAGCGCAACGCCATCCATCGGACTGCGCACCACGGCGGTGACGCCCATCTTCATGATGACACCCGGCGTGGATACGATCTCCTCGACCTTCCTGCCCGCCTGATAGTCGATCTCGCTGTCGGCGCCGCCGCCGGCGCGGCGGCCGTTGTTCACGCCGGCGCCCGGCTCTCCTTCACGGTTGGAGCGACGCTCGCGCACGACCACGCCGGTGGGCTGGCCCTTGCCTGCCTGTGAATAGGGCAGCACGTCTTCCGTGGTGATGCGTATCCGGTCCATGTTGAGCAGCACGTCCACGCTGGCGACCACGGCGCCGGGTCCGAAAGTCTGGTCCAGCATGCCGGCGATCTTGCGCGTCAGGTATTCCTCGGTGGACCGCTTGAGCGCCAGCCGCGTGTCAGCCGAGGCCGCGGCGTCGTCGCCATCCGCCGAGGCGGTCAGGGCCACGCCATGTTGGTTGACGATGGTGACGTTGCGCGACTCGATGTCCGGGATGGACGCCGACACCAGCCGCTGCATGCCCAGCACCTGCTCCGGCGTCAGGTTGCGTCCGTCGCGCAGCGTCACCGCGATCGAGGCCGTCGGCACGCCCGCGCCGCGACGGAACAGGCCTTGCTCGGGCAAGGCGATCAGCACCCGCGCCGATTCGACGTTGGACAGTGACAGGATGGTGCGAGTGATCTCGCCTTGCAGGGCGCGCTGGTAGTTGATCCGCTGGGCAAACTCGGTCATGCCGAAATCGGCGTTGTTGAACAGCTCGAATCCCACCGTGCCGTGCAGCGGCAGATCCTGGCCCAACAGGCGCAGGCGGGTCTTGTGGACAAGCTCCTGCGGCACCAGGATGGTCGAGCCGTCCGCGTCCAGGCGATACGGGATCTTCTGCTTGTCCAGTTCCGCCAGCATGGTCGAGGCGTCCTGCGGCTTGACGCCAGAGAACAGGACCTGATAGCTGCCGCGCGTCAGCAGGTAGCCCGCCACCGCGACAGCGACGACGATCACCAAGGCCCCCAGGACCAGGGGATAGCGGCTGCGCCGGTCCAGGCGAGCCCAAAACTCCGTAATGAACATTTCCGATCAATCCCGTTCAGATCTGCATGCGCATGACTTCCTGATATGCGTCCAGCAGCCGGTTGCGTACTTGCAAGAAAAGCTGGAAGGAAGCCTTGGCCTCTTCCAGCCGGATCATCACGTGGTGCAGATCCTGCACCTCGCCCACCGCGAGCCGCTGCGCGTCTTCCTCCGTGCGCAGCAGCGCCCGGTTGACGTTGCGCAATCCCGCGCCGACCATGGCGTCGAAGGACGCGTCGCGCGGCGCGATGGCCGGCGCGACGGGCGCTTGCGCGGCGGCGGCCTGCAGCGCCTGGGCAGCTTGCGCGATCATGTCCGCCCTCCGATCTCCAGCGCCTTCAACGCCATGGTCTTGGCGGCGTTGAACGCGGCCACATCGGCCTCGTAGGCGCGACTCGCCACCATCATGATCATCATCTCGGTCAACGTGTCCACGCCCGGATAGGAGACATAGCCATCCCGGTCCGCCTGCGGATGACCCGGCTCATGCACGCGCCGGGCAGGCGCCCGATAGGGCGCGACGCTCAAGCCCTGGTTGACGGCCATGCCCTGCTCGACCAGGTCGCCGAAGCTGCGCACGCCATGGGCGGCGCGCGTGGTGGACATCACCCGCAGCGGCTGATACCCGGCGCCTTGCGGCGACAGCGGCGAATTGGCGTTGGCCAGGTTCAGGGCCGCCACGTCGACGCGCAGCTTTTCCGCGCTCATGCCGGCGGCGCTGATGGCGAATGCTCTTTGATAATCCATGATCAGCGCCGTCCGTCGTTCAAGGCCGTTTCCACCAGCGCGAGCTGGCCGCTCAGCGCCTTCACCAGCGCCTGGTAGTGCAGCGCATTGCGAGCAACGCCGGCCACTTCCTGATCGATGGCCACGGCGTTGGCGCCATATGGAGCGGCGCTGCGCGGCGACGCGCTGACCAGCCTGGGCGGCGCGAGATCGTGCGCCGCCAGCCTGCCACCACGCGCCAGCGCGGCCTGCGCGCCCGGCATCAAGCTTTCGAACTCGACCCGCTGCGGGACGTAGCCCGCGGTATGCGCATTGGCGATATTGGCCGCGCCCGCCCGATGCCGCAGGCTGGCGGCGTCGAGCGCGGCGCTCAGGGCGCTCAGGGTGACGGGATCTATCATGGGTACGCTGGGCCTCGGTTGGGGGGGTTACTGGATGATCAGGTCGGCATGCAGCGCGCCGGCGGTCTTGATGGCGCGCAGGATGGAAATGATGTCGCGCGTGCTGGTCCGTATCTTGGTCAGGGCCTGCACCAGCTCGGCGACGGTGCTGCCTTCCGACATGACGAAAGCGCTGCCCTCGCCGTCGCGCACATCGATGCTGGAATTCGAGACGACTTCGGTGCGGATGCCACCGTCGCCGCCCTGACGCACGAAGATGGGCTGGGATACCTGGTTGTCGGTCACGATGGAGATGCGCAGGTCGCCATGCGAAATGGCGACCTTGGACAGACGCACATTGCCACCCGACACCACCGTGCCCGTGCGCTCGTCCAGGATCACCTTGGCGCGCTGGTCCGGCGTAATCGACAGCGCCTCGATGCGCGAAACGAAGGCGACCAGGTTGTCGCGCTCGAACTCGGGCACCTGGATGTCCACGCCGGCGGCGTCGCGCGCCTTGGCCAGCGGGCGCCCCAGCGCGCGGTTGATCTCGTTGGCCACCCTGCCCGCCGTGGTGTAGTCCGGATTGGACAGGACGAAAGTCATCGCGCCGTCCTCGGTCACCACCTGCGCATTCACGCCGACCTCGACCAGGGCGCCGCCGGGAATCGAACCGGCGGTGGGATGGTTCTTCTGCACCACGTTGCCGTTCATGTCGTAGCGATAGCCGCCCACCGACAGCGGGCCTTGGGCCAAGGCATAGATCTTGCCGTTCGGCGCCTTGAGCGCGGTGGCCAGCAGGTTGCCGCCCACCAGGCTGCGGGCGTCGCCCGCCGAGGTCACCACCACGTCCACCGCGTCGCCCGGCCGCGCGAACGGCGGCAGCATGGCGCTGACCATCACCACCGCCACGTTGCGGCTCTGGACCTGCTCCGGCGCGACCGTCAGGTCGAACTGGGAATAGACATTGGCCATGGCCTGCCGCGTCGTCTTGTTGGATGGTGAATCCCCCGTGCCCGCCAGGCCGGCCACGATGCCGTAGCCGATCAACGAGTTCTCGCGCCAGCCCTTGAGCTTTCCCAGGTCCTTGATGCGCACCACCTCGGTCGCGCTGGAACGAGCCGCGATGGCCGCCGAAGGCGCGACAAGCATCGCGGCCAGGAAGAAAGGCAGAATCAGCGCGCGCATCAGAATCCCAGCCAGTTGAGAAAGCGGGCCCACCAGGATGGGCGTTGCCGGCCAGCCAGTTCGCCTTCGCCGATGTAGACGATCTCGGCCTCGGCCAGGCGGGTGGACAACACGACATTGCCCGGCGAAATGTCCTGCGGCCGTACCCGGCCCTTCACCTGGATCTTCTGCTGCTCGTCGTTCACGGTCAGCAGCTGGTCGCCCTTGACGTACAGGTCGCCATTGGGAGCCACGCCGACCACGCCGACCGACATCTGCGCCAACAGCTTGCCGGAGCGCTGGGTCTTGCCGCCGCCGTCGAAATCGCTGTCCACGTCGATGCCCCCCGAGGTGGTGGGCCGCCGTGACAGGCGAAACTCCGCGTCGAAACTGGACTTTCGGCCGGTGGAGGTATCGGCCGAGCTGCTCGCCGACGAGGTCTCGACCACCTGGATCGTGAGCACATCGCCGATGCGCGCGGCCTTTCGGTCCGTGCCCAGCGAACGATAGAGGTCGGGATCGAACAGGCTTTCCGCGCGCGCAGACCCGCCAACGATCACCAACACCCAGGCCAATGTCAGGCAGGCGACGGCGCGCGACGCGACTTCGAACCTGAATCCGGGCGTCATTGGCTCACCTCCACCAGTCCGCCACGCACCACGCGCGCGACCACGGCCTCGGAAGCGTTGGCTGGCATGACCCGCAAGGTGCGATCGGTCCAACCGTCCTGCAATGCCCTGGCCGAGGTTTCGATGGTCACCGAACCGGCCCGCACGCGCAGCGCCACCTGATCGCCACGCTCCACGTCCGGCAGCGCCTGCAACTGCGAGCGCATCAACACCGCGCCGGCCACCAGCGGCTGGCGCGCGCGCACGGCGCCCAGCGGTTCGTGCGCCGGCCAGTAGGCGCCTGACAGCGCCGCCACATCGCGCTGCTCCACGCTCATGTCCGTCATCGATACCGACGCGCCGGCCGGAATGCTGGCGTTCAGACGCAGCACCGGCGCCATCGCCTGGATCCGCAAGGCCACC
Organism: Achromobacter sp. Marseille-Q0513; assembly: GCF_018195695.1. NCBI lineage: Bacteria > Pseudomonadati > Pseudomonadota > Betaproteobacteria > Burkholderiales > Alcaligenaceae > Achromobacter > Achromobacter sp. Marseille-Q0513. The sequence goes on from NZ_JAGTJY010000001.1 coordinate 28,802, forward strand.
GGAATCGCCCGGTACAGGCGACCGCCCTGCCACAGTTCGACCCACACCACCAGGCGCTGCGTCACCTCGACCTGCGGGTCGACCGGGCGGGCGCGCAGCTCGACGGCGCCAGCCGCCACCAGATCGGGCAAGGGACTGCCGGCCGCTTCGATGGCCAGATCCCGGAACCTCGGCCGCAATGCCGCGCGCGCGGCCTCGGTCGCGCATCGGAGCACCGCGTCGCGGTCCAGCGCAACGGTCTTGCGCGCCACGCGCACGGACGCATTGCCCTGCCAGGCCACCACGCCCAGATCCTCGTCCGCCGTGGCGATCCAGCGCTCCAGTTCATCGCGCGTGATCTCGCGCGCCTCGCCGGAAGCGGGCACGGTGCCTATGCGCAAGCGGGCCAGGCGGTCGCGGCGATCGGCCGGCGCGTCGATGCGCGCCACGTCGCCCAGCGTCAACGCGGGCGCGCGAACCTGGACGGAGGCCCGCAGGAACAGTTCGGCCACGTCCTCCTGGGGCGTGGCGCCGGCGCCACCGCCACACAACGCCGCTACGAGCATGAGCTTTCTCACGGGATCGCCTAGCGTCGCAGGTTGTTGACCAGACCCAGCATGTCGTCGGATGCCTGGACGATCTTCGCGTTCGCCTCATAGGCGCGCTGCGCGACCATCAGGTTGACGATTTCCTCGTTGAGCTGCACGTTGGACGATTCCAGATAGCCCTGCGCGTACAGGCCCATGCCGTCCTCGCCCGGGCGCCCCAGCACGGGATCGCCGGAGCGCTCGGTCGCCTGATAGAGGCCATCGCCCAGCGCGGCCAGGTCCTCGGCGGCATTGAAACGGACCAGGTCCAGCTTGCCCAGCTCGTCGGCGTCGCGACCGCCGTTGCGCCACGCAGTGATCTTCCCGTCCGGCGCGATGGTCAGCTTGTCTGTGTCGTTCGGTACGGAAATCATGGCCTTGAGCTGCAGGCCCGCCAGCGTCGTCAGCATGCCGTCCTGGTCCACTTTCAGCGGACCTCCCCGCGTATAGGCGACGCCGCCATCCGGCATCGCCACCTCCAGCAGGCCTTCGCCGCGTATCGCCAGGTCCAGCGGCTTGCCGGTCTGCTTGATTTCGCCGGACACGAAGGACTTCGCATTGCGCGAGATCGCCACGCCCAGCCCCAGGTTCCGGGCCGCATCGGCGCCGGCCACGCCAGCAGGCTGCCCGCCCATCGCGGCGCGCGTCATCAGATCGCCGAACACCACGTACGATTTCTTGTAGCCAACGGTATTCATGTTGGCCAGGTTCTGCGCTACGGCGTCCACGCCCGTCTGCTGGGCATGCATGCCCGTCGCGCCCACGTACAACGAATCGATCATTCCCGCGCTCCTCAGACTTCACCCAATTTCTGCACAGCCCGCCCCGTCATGTCGTCGACGAACTGCGCGGCTTTTTGCAGGCTTTCGAAATGACGCATGACTTCTATCAGGCCAGCCATCTCATGCGCGGGGTCCACGTTGGACCCTTCCAGATAGCCCTGCAGCACCGAAGAGCCGCCTTCGCGCAAGGGCTGCGCCCGTTCCTGGCCGGCGCGATAGACACCAGCGCCCAGTCGCGTCAGGTTTTGCGGCGCGTCGAAGCTGGCCAGGCTGAGCCTGTCGACGAATTTGCCCTGGTCGTAGACATTGCCCTGCGCGTCGATACGCGGCGCATTCGAGGCGAGCCGGATCTCTCCGCCCATCCCCATGACCAGATCGCCGCCCGCGTTCACCAGCCTGCCCTGGCTGTCCACCCGCATGGCGCCCTGCCGTCCGTACAACGTGGCGCCATCGCGCGATAGCTCCAGAAACGCGTTCTCGCCACTCAGCGCCACATCGAACGGTCGCCCGGTGTACTGCACCGCGCCGGGCCGCATATCGGCGCGGCTGACGGCGCGCGCGCCCGCCCGGACCGGATCGCCCTGTTCGAGCGCGTCGAGCTGCGCCTCGAAACCGGCGCCATTGATCATTTCGCGCTTGTAGGCCGGCGTGCGGACGTTGGCCAGGTTCGTGGCGATGGCCGTCAGCCGGTCCTGGTCCGCTCCCATGCCCTGCGCAATCACGTTCATGATTTCCAAGTTGGACTCCTTCCTCTTTCCTGTGGTCCGGTCCGTGGGTTCAAGCCCCGGTCGCGTCCTGCAACAATGGCACCGAGACCGCCGAGAACGCCTTCAGATCGATGCTGCCGGGTATCTCCGACATCGACAGCACCCGCAGATGCGGCAGCACGCGCTCGGTGAGCATCCGCATGTGCCGTCGCAGATCCGGTGAACAGAGCAGCACCGGCAGCAGATTCGCCTTCATCATTCCCTCGGCCTGCTGCACCAGGCCACCGACCAGTTGATCGGCCACGCGCGGCTCGATCGCCAGCCGGCCGCCCGACTCGGCCGCCGCCCGCAATGACTGGCCGATATGGGCCTCCACCAGCGGATCCAGCGTGATCACATGCAAGGTGCCGGCGTCGCCGGACAGCGAACGGCAGATCGCCTGCCCCAGCCGCTGGCGGGACAGCTCGGCCAGCTGCGCGGCGTCGCGTTGATGGCGGCCCGCATCGGCCAGCACCTCCAGGATCGCTTCCAGATTGCGTATGCTCACCTTCTCGCGCAGCAGCGCCTGCAACACCTTCTGCACTTCCGTCACGGACAGGACGCCGGGCGTGATCTCTTCCACCAAGCCAGGCTGCGACTTGCGCACGCGCTCCAGCAGCCGGTCGGTCTCGGCGCGGGTCAGCAGCGTGGCGGATTCGCGCCGCAACACCTCGGTCAGGTGCGTCATCAGCACGGTCATGCCGTCGATCAGCGTGTAGCGGCCCTGCTGGGCATTGGCCTTTTCCGACTCCTCGATCCACACCGCCGGCAGTCCATAGGTGGGATCGCGCGTCTCGATGCCGCGCACGGTCTTGGTCACGCCAGCGGGGTGGATCGCGAGCCAGCGGCCGGCCATGGCCATTCCCTTGCCCGCCGGCACCCCGTGAATCAGGATCTCGTATTCGTCCGGCCCCAGCCGGGCGCTGCCTCGGATCTTGACGGTGGGAATGACCATGCCCATTTCCAGCACATACTGGTTGCGGAACACGGCGATGCGATCCGGAAAGCCGCTGTGCTCGATCACGTGCGGCAGCAACTGGGCGCCGGCCTGGATCTCGACGGCTTCCACCGTCAGCGCCTCGTAGGGATCGCCCGCCTGCGCGGCCTGCGGCAGCCCGGCCTCCGGTTCCTCTTGCGGCGCGGCGGCATCGCGGCCGGCCCGCCTGGCCAGCCAGGCCAGTCCGAACACCGTGATGCCCAGCGCCAGCGCGGGCAGGGCCGGAATCCCCGGCAGCGCCACCATCGCGAACAAACCCGCGCACACCAGGAACAGCGTCTTGGGAAACAGCGTGATCTGGCGCGCGACCTCGCCGCTGAAGTTGCCGTCGGATGCCGACCGCGTGACGATGATGCCGGTGGCCACGGCGATGACCAGCGCCGGCACCTGCGTGACGATGCCGTCGCCGATGGTCAACAGCGTGTACGTCCTGACGGCTTCGCCCCACGGGATGCCCAGCTGCATCACGCCGATCACGAGGCCGCCGATGATGTTGATGGCCATGATCAGAATGCCGGCGATGGCGTCGCCCTTGACGAACTTCGACGCGCCGTCCATCGCGCCATAGAAGGCCGCTTCCTTTTCCAGTGTCTTGCGCCGCTGCTGCGCCTGTTCCTGGGTGATGAAGCCCATGTTGAGATCGGCGTCGATGCTCATCTGCTGGCCCGGCATGCTGTCCAGCGTGAAACGTGCCGCCACCTCGGAGACGCGCTGCGCACCGCTGGTCACCACCACGAACTGCACCACGATCAGGATCAGGAATACGATCAGTCCGATCACGTAGTTGCCGCCGACCACGTAGCCGCCAATGGCCGAGATCACCTTGCCGGCGTTGGCGTCCGACAGGATCAGCCGCGTGGCGGCGACGTTCAGGGACAGGCGGAACAAGGTCGCGATCAGCAGCAGCGACGGAAAGGTGGAAAACTCCACCGGCCTGGCCATGTAGAACGTCAGCAACAGGATGAGAAAGGCGAAGCTGAAGTTGGCCAGGATCAGGAAGTCCAGCATGCCGGGGGGAATCGGCATGAACAGGACGACCAGCACGCCCATGACCACCAGGACCATGACGATGTCCCGGTTGCCCGCCAGCCATTGCGCCAGACGGTTCATTGCGCGGCTCCCACGGCATGGCGGGCGTCGCGCCGGGCGATCAGCCACACCATCACCCGCGCCACCGCCGGATACAGGTCCAACGGAATGGCCTGCCCCATTTCCCCTTGAAAATACAGGGCGCGCGCCAGCGCGGGATTGCGCACCACGGTCACGCCGAGGCGCGCGGCCTCGGCGCGCATGCGCGCCGCCAGCAGGCCCGCGCCCTTGGCCAGCATGACGGGCGCGGCCATCTCGCCGCGCTTGTATTGCAGCGCCACGGCGATGTGCGTGGGATTGACGATCAACACGTCGGCCTGGCCGATCTGTCGCACCGACGCAGCCTTGCGCAGCATTTCGATGCGCAGCGAGCGCAGCCGCGAACGGACCCGCGGATCGCCTTCCCGGTTCTTGACCTCGTCCTTCACGTCGCGCTTGCTCATGCGCATCTTGCGCTTGAACTCGTGGCGCGTGTAGGCCATGTCCAGCAAGGCGAGCAACAAGGCCGCAAAGGCCATTTTCAGGGCCAGCGAGGCGAGCATGGCGAGCAACTGCCTCAGCGCCTCGAACGGCGTGCGCTCACCGAGCACGGACAGGGAGCCCAGCAAGGCCTTGAGCGTCATGTACAGCACGCCGGCCAGCAGCGCGACCTTGCAGACGCTCTTGGCCGCGTCGTAGGTCGTGCGCAGGGAGAACAGACGCTTCAGCCCGGCCGCGGGATTGATGCGCGCCAGGTCCGGCTTGAGCGGAAATCCGCTCCAGATCAGTCCGGTCTGCGCCACATTGGCCGCGATCGCGGCCAGGCCGACCGCGATCGCGAAGGGTGCGATGATCAGCAGCGCGTCGGCGCCGACGTGGCCGACCAACGCCACCACGGAGGCCAGGCTGAACGGCATGGACAGGCCCTGGACCAGCGCGGCGCGCGCCAGCATCGCCAACGCCCGCGACGCCTCCCAGCCCCAGGCGTACAGGGCGCAGGCCGCGGTCAACAGCGCGACGGCTCCAGTCAGGTCGGGGCTGCGCGCCACCGTTCCGCGTCGGCGCGCCTGCTGCAGCTTGTAGGGGGTTGCGGCCTCGCTCTTGTCGAACTCCTGCATCAGCGCACCGCCCCATTCCACACGTCCGACACGAGGTCGAAGATCCTGGACAATCCGGCGGGCATGTGGCGCGACCAGAACGTCAACGCGGCGAGCCCGGCCAGGATCTTCACGGGCAGCGCGATGACGAAGACGTTCATCTGCGGCAGCCCGCGAGCCAGCATTCCCAGCCCGAGTTCGATCAGCAGGATCGCCACGGCCACGGGCGCGATCAGCATGAAACCCAGCCCATAAAGCTTGCCCCAGGCTGCCAGCATCGCCGGCAGGTTCATGGCGTCGAACGAGAATCCGCCCACCGGCACCATGTCCAGGGTGTGGGCCAGCCCCCTGAGCAGGGCATGATGGCCATCCACGAGAAAAAAGATCAGCGCGCCCGAGTACATGAAGACCGAGGTCACCACGGGCACTTGCGCGCGGCTCACGGGATCGAAGATCTGGCCGATGCCGAAGCCGATCTGGATGTCCAGGATCCGGCCGGCGAACGCCACGGCGGCGAATGCGCAGAAGATGCCGCAGGCCAGCAACAGGCCGAAGGAAAACTCCGCCGCCGCCAGGGCGAGGAACGCGCCGGTATCGGGCGCTGGCATCGTGGGCTTCCGCAGCGCTCCCGCGATCGCCACGGACAAGGCGACGACCAGCAGTACGCGCGCCGTCGCCGGAATGGGAAACAAGGAGAACACCGGCGTGAACGCCAGCATCACGCCCACGCGCAAAGACAGCAATGCGATCGTCGCGATGAGGGGGATCTGGAGGCCGAGCATCAGATCCTCACCGTATCCCGGGCATGTCGCGCAACAAGGCCGTCGCGTACTGCATCAAGGTGCGCAGCATCCATGGCCCGAACAACGCCATGGCAATGACCGCGGCGACGATCTTCGGGATGAACGTCAGCGACATCTCCTGCACCTGCGTCACCACCTGCAGGATGCTGATCACCACGCCCACCGTCAGGGTCAACAACAATACCGGCGCGCAAATCAGCAGACCCGTCCAGAACAGGTCGCTCATCAACTGGATTGCCATATCAGGCCGCATGCGCCGCCTCCGCGCGCCTTGCGGCACCGACGACGCCATGAGCGCAGGCCCATCCCTGGACAGGATGCCAGCGCTTGACGGGACGTGACGGGAAAGACATGTATGGACTCGAAACCGGCAACGGAAAGCAGGAAGATTCGCGCTACTTCAAAGTTCTGGATTAGAGAACTGACGTGTCAAGAAATGCACAAGAAAATCTAAATGTTGCAAACGCTGGCCGCACGAAAGCCCCGCCCTGCCTACAGGGCGGGGCTTGCGTGCGTCTCACGAGGGTCTTTCGTACTTGCCGTGGGCGATGCGCGCCGTTCCGGCCAGATATTTCAGCCGTCGTCCGGTCCGCCTTGGCATGCCATCCACCGGCCTGTCGGCCCGGCGCTCAGGGCATGCCGGCCATGCGCGCTGTGCCCGTCCATCCACCCGGCCGCTTACGCGCGGGCTGCTATGCAAGATGGGAGCGGGCCACAACCATTGGATTTCGCGGAGCATGGATCGACTTGAAAAGCGCGGCGCGCCTTTCGCGCCGCTACATAAGCCAAGTTATCCCCCCCACCGGAAATCAGTTTAGAGGTCAGCCGAAAAAAAGTTTACGTGTCATCAATTGCCGCCCAGACGGGCGCTCTTGGGCAAGCGTCAGCAGCCTGCCGCAAGCAATGATCAGGCGCCAGCGACACCCCATAGGACATGTCTCAAATGCCTTCCGGACAAGATCAGTCCAGGCCAGCATGAACTACATCTCCGTCTCCGTCACCGCCTCGCAATGGATACGCAAGCTGCCATAGTGCGCCAACCTCAGGAATACATGGAGCGACCGCGCCAAGGCGGGCCGCTTCGTGTCCCAATGCAGCGCATCGCAGCGGTCCAGGCAGTCGTCCGCCTCAGGGTCCGCGTCGCTCAGGACTTTTGCAAAGTACGCTTGCACGGCGGCAAAGTTGTAGATTCCGTCAAAACGCAGCGACACCCTGGCCTGCGGCCTGTCGAACACCGCATAGAGCAGGAAAGTCAGCACGGCGCCGCGTGCCGCCGCATCGAGGCTGGCGTGCTCCAGCAGGCCGTCGTGGTATTGGTAATGCAAATTGCGCTCCTTGGGTCGATCCGCGCGGACCAGGCAGCGGACGCCGTGGCGTTGGGGCAGCCCGTCGCCCGGATTTTCCCGAAACCAGAATCTCATGCACAAGATCGGCTTCATATACCAAGACCCAGATCACCGCAACCGGCATAGCGACGGCGTGGCACTGGTGAAAATCCCCGGCATCGTGCAATGCCCGTTTCCCGGCCGACAGGCCGGGCCTCCCATTGCTATCGTGTTCCCGCGCTGAAGCGGCGGGAGGCCTGCATGGGCGGGCAGATGAATCACGGCTCGTCCGTAACCCGATATTGTTGCGGTGACATTTCTTCTGCTTATTAATAAATTTCCGCAGACTGCATATCGCGTCTTTTCAACTTTATTAAAAGGACCAAGAAAAACGACTTTTAATATTTAAAAACATTTTCCAGGAAGGAAGATGTAGCGATTTATGTAATGGATGTAATCAATATTAGGGATATCCCAGGTTTATTGCGATATCTCTGATTTATTTTCACAGCAATCAGAATATTTAGAAAGAAAATTGCTGTTCACGACCTCTACGATTCGTCTGTTCGCTACCCGGCACGTATAACTGGGTATCGAGTTGTAATCAAATTTCAGCATCACATCCACCCCAAATAATCCCGCAGCGCGTCGATTTCATATCGATGACGAGTATTTGGGCGTCGGTTTCTAGTGTCTACGACACGACGAAAACAGAGAGGTCCCCCCGTGGCAAAGAGAATCGCAGTGTGTGGCCTTGGTTATGTCGGCCTGCCCGTGGCCGTGGCATTTTCCAAGCGCTTTGACGTCATCGGCTTTGATGTGGACAAGCGGCGGATCGCCAGCCTGAAAGCCGGAGACGACTGGACAGGCGAAATCGAACGCGAGGCATTGCTGGCTTCCCCCATGCAATTCACCGACCAGGTGACGGAACTGCAGGGTTGCGATTTCTTCGTGGTGGCCGTGCCGACGCCGGTCGACGAGAAGAACAACCCCGATTTCTCGCTGCTGGTAAAAGCCTGCCGCTCGATCGGCCCCGTGCTGCGCCCGGGTTGCATCGTGGTATTCGAATCCACCGTCCACCCCGGCGCCACCGAGGACATCTGCGGCCCCGAACTGGAAAAGGCCTCCGGCCTGCGCTGCGGCGTGGACTTCAAGCTGGGCTACAGCCCTGAGCGCATCAACCCGGGCGACCGCGAGCACCCGCTGGAGAAGATCGTCAAGATCGTGTCCGGCCAGGACCAGGAATCGCTGGACCACATCGCGGGCGTCTACGAGCAGATCATCGACGCCGGCGTGCATCGCGCGTCCTCCATCAAGGTGGCCGAGGCGGCCAAGGTGCTGGAGAACACGCAGCGCGACATCAACATCGCGCTGATGAACGAGATGTCCAAGATCTGCGATCTGATCGGCATCCGCACCGCCGAAGTGCTGAACGCCGCCGGCACCAAGTGGAACTTCCTGAAGTTCACGCCCGGCCTGGTGGGCGGTCACTGCATCGGCGTCGATCCCTACTACCTGACCTCCAAGGCGCAGGAACTGGGCTATCACCCGGAAGTCATCCTGTCGGGCCGCCGCATCAACGACGGCATGGCCAGCCATGTGGCCTCGCGCGTGGTGCAGACGCTGGCCCGCAACGGCCGCCTGAACGCCTCGACCCGGGTGGGCATCCTGGGCATGACGTTCAAGGAGAACGTGCCCGACATCCGCAACTCCAAGGTGGTCGACCTGTATCGCGCGCTGGGCGACTACGGCATCACGCCAGCGGCCTGCGACCCGATGGTCGACGCGGAGCAGATGCAGCACGAGTACGGCATCAGCCTCGTGCCGCGCGACCAATTCGGCGACCTGGACGTGCTGATCCTGGCCGTGCCGCACCGCGAGACCATGGACACCATCTGGGACGACCTGCCGGACCTGGTCAGGAGCGGCGGCATGGTCTGCGACCTGAAGTCCGTGCTGGACAGCCGCCGACTTCAGTCCGACCTCTTGTACTGGACGCTCTGAGTCCGTCCCGCCACCCATCATCACAGGAGAGGCCCGGCATGACCGCCTTCACCATCGCTCCCATCGGCACCTGCCGCATCCACACGCCGCTGCGCGACGCCGTCGGCCGCTACCCGATCAAGCTGCAGCTCGGGCGCAACTACGGCTTCGTGCACACCAGCACCGAGGCATTGCAGCAGGCCCGCTACATGTTCGGCCAGGGCGAGATTCCCGCCGACGTGCAGCGCCTGGTCTTCCGCCCGTCCAACGGCGAGCAGGCGCGCCGCGCCACGCACAAGCCGGCCGACCTGTACATGGTCGAACTGTCCTCGCGCAAGCTGCTGACCATCGACGGCCATCCGATACAGTCCAACTACGTGGCGCGCTATTTCAGCGAGTTCTTCGCCGATCGCGCGCGCACCCGGCTGTTCTGGTCCATGGCCAGCGCGGACCGCCTGGCCGAGCGGCGCGCCGCGCTGGAACAGGATGCGGTCTACAAGAGCCTGACGCCGGAAAACCGCGAGCTGCTGGCCCGCATCGTCAAGCGCGACCTGACCGACGATGAGATCGAACAGGAAATGCGCCAGCTGGTCGAGCAGCTGGGCCGGGACAAGGTGGTGTTCGTCACGCACGTCAACGCCATGACGCCCGACAATGTGCCGATCGAACAACGCGAGCAGCTGATCGCCGCGGTGATCGCGAGCAGCCAGCGCATCGGCGTGCCCTGCTACGACCCGACGCCGCTGATGAACAAGCTCGGCCAGGCCGAGGCGATGGAAGACGGCGGCCTGGACCTGACGCACTACACCCCGCTGTTCGCCGAGCGCCTGTATACCGAGTGGTACAAGAACTTCATGCGGCCGCGCATGAGCGCGTCCGCGCCGCAGCCCGCCGCGCCCAAGCTGGGCGCCGACGACGGCGCCGAGCGCATCGAGAAGCTCTGGGACGCGGGCGAGCTGCGCGAGGCCTCGCGCCGCCTGCGCGACGTGCTGCGCCGCCATCCCGGCCTGCCCGACCATACGCTGCTGTTCGCGCGCATCCAGGAAGAGCTGGGCGATTACGAAGGCTCGCTGGCGCTGCTGGACGGCGCCGACGGCGCGCTGGCCGTCGGCAGCAAGGCCGAGCAGATCCTGATGCGCAACCAGTTCAAGCTGGGCCGCCATGACGCGGCCTACTCGCTGGCGGCCGGCCTGCTGGGCGACGAGATCGAAACCCCGGAAATCCTGCGCATCGCCGCGATCTCCGCGAGCCATCTGGGCTATGCCGACGAGGCGCTGGGCAACTGGAAGCAGCTGTTCCGCATCGCATCGCCGGAAGACCCGGCGGCCGCCGAGGCCGCCGACACGGTGCTCTCGCTGCTGCAGGCCGGCGGCGACATGGACGCGGCGATCCGATGGGTCCATGAAGTGCGCGCGGCCATCCCCCGCCATGCCCGCGGCTTCGCGATGCTGTGGCGCGACCGGCTGATCGCCGGCGACCGCGCCGGACTGCGCAACCTGGCCTGCGAATCGCCCGCGCTGGCCGATGCCGAAGCGCTGGAGCTGGTCAAGGAAGCGTCCTGGCGCGGCTGCATCATGGCCGCGGCCGCGCTGGCCGTGTCCTGCAAGCTGGCCGACAGCGCGCAGGAGGACATCCCCGCCTGGCTGCGGGCGCAGTCCTCGACCTGGGCCGAGGAAGGCGCGCGGGCCCTGGATGAAGGCCGCCTGCGCGACGCCGCCGAGCGCATCTGCGCGCACCGCCTGCTCAACCCCGACGCGCTGGCCAGCGTGCGCGCGCAACGCGCCTTCGAGCGCGCGATGCGCCTGGGCGCGCGGGCCGCGCTGGTGGCGGGCAATCACAAGGAAGTCATCGACCTGACCGACATCGCGCTCGACACCCAGGTCGAATTCCCCGAGCTGCACGCCATGCGCGGCCGCGCGGCCGACGCGCTGGGCGACAAGCAGACCGCCATGCGGCACCTGGAACAGGCGGCCGCCAACGAGTCCGCGCCGTTCAGCACGCAGCTGCATTTCGCGCGGGTGGCGTTCAACGGCGGCTGGTTCGGCGAAGCCATCGACGCCTACCAGATGGTGCTGGCCCATGCGTCCGCCGATCAGAGCGCCCGCGACGAGGCCGAACGCCAGCTCGGCCGGCTGGGGCCGCGCGCGATCCGAGGCGCCCGGGAGATCCTGTCGGCGGGCGATCCCAAGGGGGCCTGGAAGCTGCTGGAGCGCGTTGCGCAGTCCTGGCCGCAGATGACGGAAGTGGACCACGAAAAGCGGCGCATCCTGGCCGTGCTGTACGCCGAGGCGCGCGGGCTGGAATCGTCCAGCACCACCGAACGCCTGGCGCTGGGCGAACGCATCCTGCAGCTCGTGCCGGACGATCCCATCGGCCTGCGCCTGGCCGCCGTCGGCGCCATGCGCCTGCACCGCTTCGAACAAGCGCTGCCCTACTGGCGCGCGCTCAAGGAACGTTCCGACAATCCTGCCCAGTATGACCACTACATCCAGCGCTGCCTGGTGTGGATCGAAAAGGCCAACCGAAGGAAGGCAGCATGAATCCGCCCTTGACCACAGAGCGCAAGCACGCCGCGTCCGACCTGCCCGAGGTCCAGGCGCGGCTGGAGGAAATCGTCGCGGCATCGGGCAGGGTCCAGGTCGCGCGGGACAACCTGGCGCGCGCGCAGTCGCTGGCGCGCGATCACATGGCCGATTCCAAGGTCCGCTTCCTGTTGCTGCGGCTGCAGGAAGCCGCGGGCCTGAACGACGGCCTGTCCGAACAGTGGACCACGCTGCTGCAGGAGTGCCCCGATGACCTGGAGATCGTGCGCTACTGCGCGACCCGCCTGGTCAAGGAACGGCATGTCGAGGAAGCCCTGGCCCTGGTCGAGCGCCATCTGCCCGAGTCCAGCGACAACCCCGCCCGGCTGTTCGCCCGCGCCAAGCTGCTGAGCGACATCCGCGCGCACGAGCAGTCCGACGCGCTGTTCCGTCGGCTGATCTCGCAGCACACCGACCGCAACATGCGCGTGGAATTCGCCAAGCGCCTGCGCAAGCGCGGGCTGCTGGCGGATGCGTTCGAGGTCATCGCGCCCGTGGCCCGCCATCTGGCGCCGGGCAGCAAGGCGGCGGAGCTGGCCGATGCGCTGGCCACCGACTATGCCTTCTATCAACGCCTGGAGCCCGAGACGGCGCTGGCCGGCAAGGACATCCGGATCGTGTCGATGAAGCACGCGATCCTGCACTTCCGCGGCCGGCATCTGCCCGAGCATGCGCCGGAAAAACCCGTTTCCGTCGCGCTGGTGACCGGCAGCCTCGGCCCGGGCGGCGCCGAGCGCCAGCTCACGCGGCTGGCCGGCGAGCTGACCCGCCTGGCGGAACAGCCCCAGGAAGCCCCCGTGGACCTGCTGCCGAAGCCGGAAAAGGTCGAGGTGCTGGTCAAGCAGCACACCGAGCCGTCCGGCGCGACCAAGAAGCAGGGCCTGGATTTCTTCCTGCCCGTGCTGGTCAAGGCGCAGATCCCGGTCACGGAAATCAACAAGCTGCCGGCGATCTCCGCGTCGCACCAGGCCGTGCCCGACGGCAGCCTGGGCCGCCTGCTGGAACAGCTGCCGCCGCCGGTGCACTACGGCGTGACGCGTCTGACGCCGGTGCTGCGGGCGAACACGTTCGACGTGGTGAGCCTGTGGCAGGACGGCACCTGCCTGTTCGGCGCGCTGGCGGCGCTGCTGGCGGGCGCGCCCACCATCCACCTGGTGTTCCGAGGGCTGCCGCCGAACATCCGCAAGGACCGTTTCCGCGAAGAGTATCCCGAGCTGTACCAGGCCCTGGCCCAGGTGCCCGGCGTGCACTTCGTCAGCAACAGCCGCAAGGCGGCCGAGGCCTATTCGGAATGGCTCGGCATTCCCATCGTGCGCTTCCATGTGCTGTACAACGGCGTGCCGGATCTGGCCACCGATGCCGCGGCCACGGACCAGGAGAAATGGCAGGCGTTCCAGCAAAGTACGGCCGATGCCACGGAAACCATCGGCGGCGTGTTCCGCCTGGAACCGGACAAGCGGCCGCAGCTGTGGATCAAGCTCGCGGCGCTCTACCTGAAGCAGCGTCCGCAGGCGCGCTTCGTCATCGTCGGCGACGGCCGGTTGCACGAGAACATCGTGGCGCTGGCGGATGAGTTGCAGGTGACGGAACGGCTGCTGCTCGTCGGCCTGTCCAACCATGTGGGCTACTGGTATTCACGGATGGACGCCAAGGTGCTGCTGTCGCGCTACGAAGGCCTGCCCAATGTGCTGATCGAGGCCCAGCTGCTGGGCGTGCCGGTGGTCTCCACCCCCGCCGGCGGCGCGGGCGAGTGCTTCGTCGAGGACCAGACCGGCCACCTGCTGGGCGATGTCGAGCATCCGGACCTGCACGAGGCCTGCGACAAGGTGGCCTCGATCGTGGACCGCGTGCGCGGCGACCAGACCCTCAAGACGCAAAGCCGCCAGCGGGCGCAGAACCTGTTCTCGCTGGACGCGATGCTGGCCAAGTTCCTGAGCCTGTGCGTGCCCGTCATGCCCGAATCGGAGAACGATGAATGCATGGACATGGCGCCAATGCGCCTGATGCAGGCCTGAACGGCCGCCGGCCGTCCCCGCGTCCTGGAACAAGAAAGGAATCTATGCAAATGACAGTCCCGGCGGCGGGCCCGCGCCGCCTCGCGGCGCCGGCCCTGCTGCTGATTACCGTGCTGGCGCTCAGCGGCTGCCAGCTGCCGCGCTCCGGCCCGATGCTGAGCGAGATGACGGGCGCCCACGAAAAGGATGTGATCGTGATGCCCGCCTCGCGCGCGCTCGCGAGCGCGAGCAAGGTGCCCGAGGTCGCCGATTTTCCCGTGCCCTACCGCGACCTCACGCAGGCCGGCTTCGACCGGCTGGTGCCGGGCGACGGCATCAACGTGAAGGTGTGGGAACGCGGCGGGCTGGGCGTGTTCGCCGCCGATCCGTCCGGCGTCAGCGACCTGGGCGTCCAGGAGCTGGACCGCAACGGCAATGTCTCCTTCCCCATCCTGGGCAGGTTCCAGGCCGGCGGCATGACGCTGGCGCAGCTGCACGACGCCATCGTGGCGCGCCTGAGCCGGCTGGTCGCGGGCGCCGATGTCAGCGTGACCCGCGCCGCCGACGCGCGCGGCCAGATGGTGACGGTGCAAGGCAACCTGACCAAGCCCGGCATGTATCCGATCACGCAGACCGCCCAGCGCCTGAGCAGCGCGCTGGCGCAGGCGGCACCGGTGCAGACCAACCCCGAACAGCTCGTCATCAGCCTGCGCCGCGACAACCAGGTGGCCTCGGTGCGGCTGTCGGACATCTACCGCAATCAGAACAACGACATCCTGCTGCGCTCGGGCGACGTCATCACCGCCTATGAATCGCGCGAGTTCCTGACCGTGCTGGGCGCGGCCGGCAACCAGGGGCGCGTGGCCATCAGCAAGCGCAACTACAGCGTGCTGGACGCGCTGGCCGACGCCAAGGGCCTGGACGACCAGACCGCCGACCCGCGCTCCGTCTTCCTGTTCACGCCGGCGCAGGCCGGCGTCGAGGGCAAGCCGGACCTGCTGCCGGTGGTGTACCAGTTCGACCTCACGCGCCCGGAACAGGTGGCGCTGGCGCGCGACTTCAGCGTGCGCGAAGGCCAGGCCATCTACATCTCCGACGCGCCCTTCACCCAGGTGCAGAAGGTGCTGTCGGCTTTCCGCGTGACCATGAGCGCGGGCTTCAGCGCCACCCGGCAGATCGACGCCGACAAGTCCGGCGCCTCCGGCGTCAACCCATAGCGTTCCGATGAGCAACGAGGATCGGATCAAGGGGTGGCGCGCGCGCAGAAAGGACAGCAACTACGCGGTGGGAGCCGGCGTCTCGGCCTGGCGGCTGGACCCGGCCGCGCTGTTCGAGGCCCAGGCCAAGCCGGCCGTGCTGCTCAAGCCGCTGCTCGCGCGCCTGCAGGGCGAGCCGCATGACTCGGTGGCGGCGCGGCGGACGGTGTACGAGGCGGTGCAGGCGGAGCTGGACGCCGAGATCGCGCGCGCCGGCGTCGACGAGACGCTGGCCGACTTTTCCCGGCGGCGGCTGCGCCTCATCGTGCGGCTGCTCGAACAGGACATCCGCGCCGGCATCGCGGTGTTCGTCCCGGGCTACATGCCGGCCCGGCTGGAAGCCGAGGACCAGCGCCTGGCCCAGGCGCACGCGCGGCGCGAGGAGCGCCGCAGGCAGGATGCGGCGCGCGACGCGCGACGCCATGCCTCGCGCCACGACATCGCGCTGGAAATGGAGCTGCCCCGGGGCGAGGCCGGCGACCTGGCGATCCTGCGGGACAGGCTGAACGGCCTGCATGCGCGCCATCAACCGCGCGCGGCCGGCGAGGGCTGGCCCAGCGGCCGCACGCTGCTGGCGCTGTTCGTCTACCAGCTGCACGTGATGCATGGCGAAAGCCGCATCGCCCTGCTGTGGGCGCTGGTCGGCCCGGTGGTGCTGCTGACGCTGATCTCGTCGCTGTACATCCTGATGGGCACGCACTACATCCTGGGGATGGACGTGCAGACCTTCTCGCTGCTGGGCGCGACGACCTGGATCATGTTCCGGCAGATCGTGTTCCGCAGCAGCACCGCGTATGTGTCCGCGCGCGGCCTGCTGAATTTCCAGGGCGTGACGCCCCTGATGTGCGCGCTGGTGCAGGCGCTGCTGTACGTGTCGGTGTACCTGGTGGTGTTCGTGGTCCTGATCGGCGCCGGCCATGCGCTGGAACTCATCACGCTGCCCAGGAGCTGGCCGGGATTCATGCTGTACGTGGTGCTGATGGCCTGCTGCGCCGCCGCCATGGGCCTGCTGTTCGGCGCGATCGCGACCTTCTGGCACTTCTTCCTGCGGCTGGCGCCGGTGATCGAACGCTTCCTGCAGATCTTCTCCGGCGTGTTCTTCGTCTCGGAACAACTGCCCGAGCACCTGCGGCCCTGGATGCTGTGGCTGCCCTTCGCGCATGGCATGCAGCTATTGCGGTCCGCCTATTTCGACGCATACGCCTCGCAGGACGCGAGCCTGGGCTATTTCCTGACCTCGCTGGTGTTCCTGATGGTGCTCGCCCTGGCGGCCGAGCGCCTGGCCCGCCCCAATGTCCAGCCGATGTGAGGAGGCACGATGATCCATCTCAATGGCGTGACGGACGAACCCTATGCCTTCGGCAGCCGGCAGCCGCTGCTCGCCGGGGCCGACCTCGACATTCCGGTCGGGCGCTACGCCCTGCTCTCGCCCGCGCCCGAGCTGCATCGCCAGATCGTCGACGTGCTCTGCGGCCTGCGTCCGCCGCGCCAGGGTTTCGTCAAGCATGAAGGCAGCGTGTCCTGGGCCATCGGCCGGCAGGGCTTCATCCGAGGCAAGGCCACCGGCCTGAACATGATCGAGCTGGCCTGCCAGATGTACGAGATCGACGCCGACGCCACCTGCGAGCTGGTGGCGGACCTGGTCAGCGATCCCGCGACCCTGGCGCGGCCCATGGAACATTGGCCGCTGCATGCGCGGCAGGAGTTCTCGTTCGCGCTGGCGCTGGCGCCGGCGTTCGACGTCTACGTGATCGAAGGCGCCATTCCCTTCGAGCCCTGCCGCTTCACCCGTCTCTGGCTGGCGCTGTTCGAGGAACGGCTGATCGGCAGGACGCTCATTCTTTCCAGCTACCGCCAGAACCAGCTGGCGGACTATTGCCTCAAGGGCCTGATTTATGAACGAAGCGCACTCCGCATCGAAGACGACCTCGACCAGTGCATCCGCAAGTTCCCCCCGCGACGATCAAGAAGCGAATCCGGCAGCGCAGGCGACGACATTCCCGGCGGATTCGACGAGGGCCAGCTCGGCCTCTGACGGCGGCTCCGAGATCGAGCGCCGCCGCCGCGAGCGGCAGGCGATGGTGGGCGAGCGCCGCCGGCGGCGCTGGCTCAATGCCCTCATCGTGGTGGCGCCGGTCGCCTGCGCGCTGATCTACGCGCTCAGCATCGCGACGCCGCGCTTCGAGGCGGAATCGCGCTTCTTCGTGCAATCCGGTTCGGGCCAGCAGGGCGGCGGGGCCATGGCGGCCAGCCTGCTCACCACCGGCAATTCGGGCGGCATGCTGGGCGGCTTCGTCGACGGCTGGGCGGTCAGCGACTTCCTCAAGTCGCGCGACTGCATGCGGCAGCTCGACCAGAAGATCGGCCTGCGCCAGTTCCTGCTGAACGCGGGCATGGACCCGGTCAACCACCTGTCCGAGGATTCGAGCGAGGATGATCTCTACCGCGCTTATCGCGCCTCGGTCCAGGTTTCCTTCAACGCGCTGGAACAGATCGACGTGCTGCGCGTGCGCGCCTATTCGCCGCAGGACGCCGAAACCCTGTCGCGCGCCCTGATCGGCCTGGCGGAGGAATTCGTCAGCTCCATGAACGAAAAGGGCGTGGCCGACAAGCTGAAGGTGAGCGAGGAATCGGTCAAGCTGGCCGAACAGAAGGCGCTGGCCGCCCGCGAGGCGCTGACGGCCTGGCGCACCACCCACGGCAATATCGATCCCACGGCCACGGTGGCCATGCTGCTGAACCTGTCCAGCCAGCTGGAAGCGGAACTGAGCAGCGCGCAGGTCAACCTGGACAAGATCCGCGCGCTGGGCAACAAGGACCACTTCATGCTCAAGCCTGCCGAGATGCAGGTCGTGGCGCTGAAGAAACGGCTGGCAACCGTGCGCCAGCGCCTGAGCGGCGACGGCAACACCGAGGCGAGACAACTGAAATCCTATGAGGCGCTGCGCAACACCCAGGCCTTCGCGGATTCGAACCTGACCCTGGCGCAGCAGTCGTACCAGCAGGCCGTGACCGACGCCCTGCGCCTGCAACGCTACCTGTCCATCATCGCGCAGCCGGTGTCCACCGACCGGCCCAGCAGTCCGCGCACGGCCATCCTGCTGCTGCAGGCGCTGGCGCTGGGCTTCGTGCTGATGTTCGTGCTGCGCGCGGCGATGGCCTTGTTGAGAGGATTGCGCCATGGTTGACGCGACGATCGAACATCGCGGCGCGCGCGCCGCCACGGAACCGGACGCCGCCACGCGGCTGCGCGATGTCATCCGGCGTATCCTGGAAGCGGCCGATCCCGTGCCAGCCATGGCCGCGCTGGGGCCGGCGCTTGCGCAGGCGGCGGACGGCTGGCGCGACGCGCGCCGCCTGCTGGTGTCGCCCTGGGTGCGCCAGGCCCGCTACGAGCCGGCCATCGCGGCGCTGCAGACGCTGGTCGCCGCCTACCCCGCGCGCGTGGACGACCGCCGCCTGCTCGCCAGCCTGCTGGGCCGCACCGAGCAATGGGACCGCGCCATCGCCCAGGCCGACGCCGCCGCCGGCATCGCGCCCGCTGACGCCAGCCTGCACGCCGCGCGCATACAGCTGCGCGTGCAGGCCGGCCGGATCGAGGACGCCGCCGGGGTCGCGCGCCAGACGCATGCCCTGGCGCTGGCCGCGCCCGCCGACGCGCACTGGTGGATGCTGGCCTACGCGCGCCACGGCGACGCCGCCGAGGCGGCGGGCATCGCGGCGGCCTTGGACGCGGCCAGTCTGCCGAACGCGCGCGTGGCCACGGTGGCCGTGCGCGCCCTGCTCGACGACGACCGGATCGAGGCGGCGATCCGGCTGGGCGGCGCCGCGCTGGCGGCCGGTCACGACAGCGCGCACCTGCGCGCCTCGCTGGGGCTGGCGCACCTGCGCCGCGCCACCGAGGACGACCGCAAGCGCCATGCGCTGGCGCATTTCGAGGCGGGCCTTGCCGCCGCGCCGGCGGACGTGCGGCTGCTGACGCTGTACGGCGAGACATTGCTGCGCGCCGGGCGCTACAAGGACGCCGCGCCGCCGCTGGAACAGGCCATCGCCCTGGCGCCGGAACTGGAGCAGACCCGCGCCCTCTATGCCCGCGCGCTGCGCTACACGCTGCGGTACGACGACGCCGCCGACCAGTTGCTGCAACTGGTCGGCAAGTCCCCGGACAAGCTGCTCTGGCAGCGCTCGGCCATCGGCGCGCTGTCGCAGGCGGGCCGCCCGCGCGAGGCCGAGGCGCTGTTCGAGCAGTACGTCGCGCAGCGCGGCTTGCGCCTGCCGCCGACCTTCCGGGAAGCCCTGGACCAGTTGGACGACCGGCTCGATACCGCGCAGATTCCGCAGGCGCGCCTGGACTGGGCCTGGTCGCTGCGCGGCGACGCGCAGGCCGACCGCGCGCAGTGGGAGCGCCGCGCGCGCTGGGGCCACCTGGTGGATCATCTGCTGTTCGACTGGCTCGAATGCCGCGAGGACAGCGTCGAAGAGGCCATGCAGCTGCTGGGCGAGCTGGACACCGGCGAACGCTTCTTCGCGCCGCTGCTCGCGGCGGGCCGGGGCGTGGTGGTCGCCACCGCCCACGTCGGTCCCATGTACGCCGGCCTGATGGCGCTGGAACTGCTGGGCATTCCGTCGCGCTGGCTGGCGACGGCGCCCAGCATCGCCCAAAGCAGCTACGCCGCCGCCCTGATCTCCACCGCCGATCAGACCGAGGCTCAGGTCGCCAAGGCCTGCATGCGCGCGCTGGCATCGGGCCATGTGCTGTGCCTGGCCGTGGACGGCGCGGCCAATCCCGCCGCGCCGCGCGCGTCCTTCGCGGGACAGGAAGTGACGTATTCCGATTTCGCGGCCCGCCTGGCGCATCGCCAGGGCGTGCCGTCGGTGTTCTATGCGCCCCGCTGGGAAAATGGCAGCGTGGCCTACACGCTGGCGCTGCTGCCCGCCGCGACGCCCGGCGAGGATGCCGACGCCTATGCCCTGCGCTGGCGGCAGGCCTATTTCGAACATCTGCGCGCGCATGTGGCCGGTCCGCCGGAGAACCTGCGCCTGAGCGGCGGCATCTGGCGCCATGTGCAGGCAGCGGATCGATCCGCGCCGCCTTAAGGAGTGAATCACCATGAAATCACACATGCATTCCACCGAGGCGGCGACGCCCCGGCAGCCACGCCGGCTGCGGCCTGGCGGGCTGGTCCGCGCAATGCGCTGGTTGCCCGTCCTGGCCCTGCTGCACGGCGGCGCGGCGCTCGCGAACGAGTCCTGCGCCAGCCCCGACGAACGCTGTGCCTTGGTCTCCGCGCTGCTGCAACAGCGCGAAGGCTACGGCGCCAAGGCCACCGGCGGACTGGGTGGGCGCTTCATCGAAGTCACCTCCGACCAGGATTCAGGCCCGGGCACGCTGCGCGCCGCGCTGGCGCAGGCCAAGAAGGGTCCGACCTGGATCCGCTTCGCGTCCGACATGACAATCGTGCTGGACAAGCAGCTGCGCGTGCCATCGAACACCACCATCGACGGACGCGGCCGACGCGTGGCCCTGATCGACGACGGCCTGGGCGTGTATGGCAGCCAGAACGTCATCCTGACCCATCTGACCATCGACGGCCGCCTGAACCGGCTCACGCAGGCCGTGAACGTGGCCAACGGCAGCCGCGACGTCTGGGTCGATCACATGGACCTGTCGCGCATGTCGGACCGGCTGCTCAACGTGAAGAACGGTTCGACGGACGTGACGATCTCGTGGACCAAGTTCCACAACTCGAACAAGGTCATGCTGCTGAACAACATCACGTCCAAGAACCTGTTCGAGAACTACGAACGCGATTCGATCGCGCGCGTGACGCTGCACCACAACTACTTCTTCAACACGGTGCAACGCAATCCCCGGGGCCAGTTCGGCACCTTTCATCTTTTCAACAACCTGCTGGAGAACTGGGACTTCTACGGCATGAGCTTCAGCCTGGAGGCCAAGGCCCTGGTCGAGGGCAACATCTTCAACAACGACGCCAAGCGCCAATGCGTGGAGCCGGAGTTCTTCCCGACGGTGGAAGGCGTCAAGGTGAACTACTGCCGCTACATCCCCGAGGCGGCCAGGCGCAGCGCGCTGGACAACGGCGCGTCGGACGAGGGCGCCTACCAGACCCTGAAGGCCCAGAATGGCTACACGCGCGACTACAAGGCCTTCCTGCGGCTGAAGGACAACCTGTACCTGGGCGACGCCAAGCCGGTGCTGCAGGACTATCGGCCGGAAGCCGCGCCCACGCCGCCGTATTGCTATGGCTATGAAAGGCCCACGGCGGAACTGGCGGACAGGATCCGCAAGTACGCGGGGAATACGTCGGGGGATACGCCGCTGCCCGCGGCGCGGGCCGGGACGGGCTGCGCGCCGTGACGGGTCTTGGCCAGCGCCGCGCGCTCCGCGCCCTCAAGCCTCGCCCAGGCGCTCGCAAAGAAAATCGATGAACGCCCGCGTCTTGCGCGGCAGATGACCGCTGTTCGGAAAGACCACGTTGATCGGCTGTTGCGGCAAGGCATGGCCGGGCAGGATCCGCTGCAGCGCGCCGCTCGCCAGGTCGTCCTCGACGAACCAGGCCGGCAACAGCGCCACGCCCAGCCCGGACCGCGCCATGGCCCGGATGGCGGTCGATGAGTTGGACTGGTGGGCGGCCCGTCCGGCGACGTCCACGCGCTGCCCGTTGGCGCTGCGCAGCGTCCAGGCCGTGGGATGGGACAGATTGCTGTTGGCGATCCAGGGCGCGGCGGCAAGATCCGCCGGCCGCCGGACGGGATGCTTGCGCAGGAATGCCTTGGACGCGACCAGCACGATGTCGTACTGCGCCAGCTTGCGGCTCCTGAAGCTGGAGTCCGCCAGGTTGCCCAGGCGCACGACCAGGTCCAGTTTTTCCGCGAGCAGGTCGCTCAGGGAAGCGTTGACGTCGTAGCAGACGGAGATGCCCGGATGCTGCGCCACGAAGTCCGGGATCAGCGGCAGGACGAACCGCTCGCCATATTCGCTGGTGGTGCTGATGCGCAGCTTGCCGGAAATCCGCCGGCCCTGATGCATGATGTTTTCGAACGCGCCTTCCATGTCGCGCACGACGTCCTTGAACTCGTCATGGAACGCCTTGCCCGCCTCGGTCAGCGAGAGCGCGCGCGTGCTGCGCACCAGCAGCGTCACCGCCAGCGCCTCTTCCAGCGCCTTGACGTGCAGGCTGGCCATGGCCTTGCTGATGCCCAGGAAATCCGCCGCCTTGGTATAGGAACCGAAGTCGACCACGGCAAGGAAGGTCTGTGCCTGATTGAGCAGCGTATGCATGGCTGGCCGGGTCATTGTTCAATTCCATCAAACAAAGAATCAAGCATATCCATATCGACGGCGCCCGTCCACGCTCGCTACGCTTGCGGCCCTGGAGTGAGCAAGATGACGTACCGATACCGACTGGCCGCCGTGTTCCTGATGGGGTTCTTTGTCGACTGCATCAATATATTCATGCCCGCGATCGCCCTGCCCACGATCGCGGCCGAGTTCCGCGTCGGCGTGTCGGCCGTCGCCTGGGTCGCCAATGCCTACATGCTGGGCTTGACCCTGGCCATCCCGGTCAGCACCTGGCTGGCCGGCCGCTGGGGCGCGCGCAGGCTCATGGCCGGATCCATGCTGGCGTTCGCGCTGGCGGTCTGGGCCTGCGGCCTGGCCGGCACGTTCGGCCAGCTGGTCGGCTGGCGCTTCGTGCAGGGCATGGCGGGCGGCCTGATGATTCCGGTGGGACAGGCCGCCGCCTTCAATCTGTTCCAGGGACCTGAGCGCGCCCGGATCTCCACGCTGGTCATGGCGGTGGCGCTGATCGCGCCCGCGCTCTCGCCGTGGCTGGGCGGCCTGATCGTGGATCACGGATCCTGGCGCTGGATCTTCCATTCGAACATCCCGCTGGCGCTGGCCGCAGCGGCGCTGGCCTGGGGCTGGGTGCGCGACACCCCCTCCGAGCGCCCGCCGCGTCCGGACCTCAAGGGGCTGGCGCTGATCAGCATCGCGCTGGCCAGCCTGCTGACGGGCATGTCGCTCTATGGCGCCGGCCAGGACATGACGCTGGCTTGGCTCTGCCTGGCGGCGGGCGTGGCATCCGCCTTCGCGTATGTCCTCCACTATCGCAGGTCGACCCATGCCATCGTGGAACTGAAACTGCTCGGCAGTCCGCGCCTGCGCCTGTCGGTCGCCATCTATCACGCCATCCCCGGCGTCTTCACTGGCGTCAACCTGCTCAACATTTTCTATCTGCAGGACGTGCTGGGCATGAGCGCGCGGGCCACCGGCATGCTCATGATCGTCTACGCCTGCGGCGCCTTCGTGGCCATGATGGCCGGCGGCCGTTTGTACAACCGGGCCGGCATGCGGCCACTGTTCCTGGCCAGCATGGCGCTGCACAGCCTGGGCGTGGCCGCGCTGGCCGGCGTGACGGCCGCGACCGACACCTGGCTGCTGGCCGCCGCCTACGGCCTGATGGGACTGGGCGGCGGCATGGGCGCCAACACCGCGCAGACCACCGCGCTGCTGGACTTCGACGGCCGGCAGACGCATCAGGCCAGCGTCATCTGGAACATCAACCGGCAGATGGCGTTCAGCGTCGGCGCGGCGTTCTTCCTGATGATCTTCAATTCCCTCGCCACCCACCTGGATGCCAGCCGGGCCTATCACCTGACGTTCGTGATCGCGTCGTTGACGGGATTGCTGCCCGCGCTGCAACTGGGATTCTTCAACACAGGAAAACACCGTCATGCAGGACACAGCCATTGAACTGGCCGCGCGCAACATCCACCGGGTCCACGACCTGATCCACGCCATCTTCACCCACCCGACGGACTCGCAGGCCGCGCTGGACGCGCTGCTGCCCATGTTCACGCCCGGGTTCAGCATGGTCACCACGGCGGGCGATGTCGTCGCGCTGGACCAGGTGACGCAAATGTTCAGGCTCGCTGCGGGCAAGCGTCCGGGACTGGAGATCGCCGTGGACGAGGTGCAGCCGGTCTGGCGGGATGAAACCGGCATCGCGATGCGCTACCGGGAAACCCATCGGCTGAATGGGGTGGAAACCTCGCGCCGCTCCGTGGTGATCATGAAGCGGGCGAGCCAGGGCTTGTTGTGGCACTATCTGCAGGAAACGGCCGTGCCTTGATCGCGCCTTCACGGCCAGCCTTGTCCACCGCGTCAACGGGATCGGCGCGGCGGCCCTCCCGGACGCGGATGCAGCCGTCCGCCCGGCATGCCGCCCAGGCTTGAATTCGTCCGGGTATTCAAGCGATGCAAGCTGATTCAGGCATCTGAAAAATGAGCGAACTGAACGTGGAAATCGACCTGGCCAAATGCCTGACGCAGAACGGCTTTGTTCGGCACATGAACGAGATATTCCAATTCCCGGGAGACTTCTGGAACGCCATCAGCGTCGTCGACAGCGGCATGCAAGATCTGGGCTGGATTGCGGAGCAGCGCATCAACATCACGCTGGTCAACCTGAACAAGGCGAAAAAGAAACCCAACGACGGTCCGAATCATGGCCTGAACTGGGCCATGGATCGCTTTGACATGTACCAGCGATACTGGGACCGCCCCGGCAGGAAGAAGTCATTCCACGTCGCGTGCCGGGGCTGAACGGGACGCGCGGATAGGAAAATCGGGCCGCGCCTGCGGCGTCCTGGGCAGCGCAAATGGATCAAGCAATGAATGAACATCACCAAGAGAAGTGGATCTGGGTTTTCACCGGCGAATCGGCCCAATTCTGCTCCGCGGTCTTTGACGACAAGGCACTCGCCGAGGAATGGATCAGAAGCCAGTCCGTGTCGGGCGTGCTGACGAGAATGCCTCTGAACCTGAGCGCCTATGACTGGGCGACGGGCGCGGGACACTTCGTGCCCAGGCGGGACGAGCAGAAGACGCCAAGGTTCATACAGCGGTTCAGCTGCGCGTCGCTGGAGCATGGGCACTACAGCGAGGGAAAGGAAAGCTGAACTTGCGGCGGAAGACTTGCCGGAAAATGGAGCGGGCGAAGGGAATCACCCAAGGCAGCCAACCAATTGATTAATAAAGATTTTTTCTGGTTATTCAAACCAGAAGTGGCCTCTGAATGTACCACATCACCCCTCTTGGCGAAAGGCATAAATCCACCGCCTTCTGCTGGCAGCTACCGACAGCCACTGCGATCAGGAAGGGAGCGCTTTCGCGATCTGCAGTGCCCTGCGCTCGAACCGTTCGGAAACAGCGTTCGCTTGCCCCTGGGGCCTATGCAGGTGCGTCACGATTTCGTAGGGACCGTCGTCCAGTGGTCGCATGCTGACTCCCCATCCATGGGCGTGCTTGATACGCGATTGTGCGGATACCCCGACACCGTAGCCGGCAGAAACCCATAGCGCCATCATCTCGAAGGAAGTCACGTACTGAAGATTCTGCTGGTCAGCCGCCTGGAGCGAGAGCAGCCGACGATCCAGCGAAGAACAGGTCTCAGCCTCCCAGCGAAAGATCGGGTAGTTCTGGAGGTCGGCGATGGTAATCGCTGTCTGATCACGCAAGGGAAACCGCAGCGGCATCGCAGCGGCCATGTGCTCAGTCCACAAGGGTTGGGTTTCCAGGGCCGGAGCGCTCGCCCCTTGAAGCGACATTCCCACGTCGTAGCGGCCTTCACGAAGTCCATCAAGCAGCTCGTCACCTGCCACTTCAAAGAACGTGATGCTGACCTCGGGTTCTTCCGCTCGTTGCAGCGCGAGCAGCGCCGAGAGCTGAGATGACGATACGCCTGGCGCTATCGCAAGCCTGAGCTGGGCGGGTTGGCTGGTGATGTTGTCCACGGAGAACCTACAGAAGCGACGAAGCAGGTCAAGGGCAAACCAGCATCGTAGTAAAGAGAGAAGTTTAACGTCTATATGTTTAACGTGGTTAATTTAAGAGGATTGTTTGACGCTTCTGTTGATGCAGAAGCTTACTATTCAGCCAGGTCGTCCGCCTGGCACACCCACATATGAATCCGAACCAGCATTAGCTTTCGGGCGGGCCGTGCGTGCCGCTCGCGTCGCGCAAGGGGTCGCTCAAGACGACTTTGCATTTCAGGCTGGAATATCGCGTTCGCACATGGGCAAGATCGAACGCGGGGAGCATGTGCCGACGCTACCTTTGATATTGAAAATTGCTGTCGCACTCGGGATCAGCGCCAGCGAATTGATGGCCGCGACTGAAAAGAACCTCAGCGCTGGCATTGAGCCGCAAGATTCGGCATAGCGGTCGCGAACTTCAATTACGGCACTTGTTGCCGCCGGATCAATCGTCCGAGTGCGCGCGCAGGCGCGCGATGAATCGCTCCACCGACACCGGCGAGTCCTCGCCGGCGGGCCGTAGCAAGTAGGTCGTGATGACCGCGGAATCCATAGCCAGAGGGCGGATCACCACGTCGGGGCGCAGGCTCGCCGCGATCCTGGTTTCGGTGATGAAGCCTACCCCGTAGCCGGCACCGACCAGGGTGAGCATCATGTCCAATGACGACACGTGCTCGGCGACGTCGGGTGGACGCTCCAAAGGCCGCAGCAGCCGCGCTAGTTCACGATAGTAGCCTTCGCATACCTGCGGATCGCATAAGACCAGTGGGTAGATCGCAAGCTGATGCAGCGGAACAGCCTTGTGTGAAAGCAAAGGATGCCGGGCGGGCACGGCAACCACCAGCGGATCGTGCCAGAGTGGCTCGGTAACGATGCCGTCGCCGACCTCCGCCGTGTGCGCAAACCCGATCGAGAAGTCGCCTGAGCGCAAACCACGCAACTGATCGGCTAACGGCACTTCCGACAGGCGAATCTCGATCTCCGGCTCTTCCTCGCGGCAGCGGGCCAAGAGGGCCGACAGCCTGGGATCGATTGCGCCGTCGGATACGGCGATGCGAAGGCTTCCGCTCAAGCCCGCAGCGACCGCCCGGACGTTCTCCTGAGCCTGTTTGAGGACGGCGAACACCCTGCGCACATCTTGCAGGAACGTTGCACCCGCCTCGGTCAGTACCGTGCCTCGGCGGTTGCGCTCGAAAAGCACCACACCCAGATCATCCTCAAGCTCCTTGATGGCGCGGGACAGCGGTGGCTGTTCGATATGCAGGCGCTCTGCGGCCCGTGTGAAGTGCAGCTCTTCTGCGAGAGCCACAAAGCAGCGAAGGTGTCGCAGTTCCATGGGCCGTGCTCCTGTTCCGTATCAGCGATCTATTCGCACCAGTTCTCGTCCGCAGTGACCTGCTGGATGCACGCCAGTTCACGTCGGATCGCTCATTTGCGCCTCAAAAATGGTTATCATAATGCCGCCAACTAGCGAATCAACTTGGATTTATAGACGTCTTTCCACACAGACAATATACTTTCGGCAGAAATCTGCATAAGCATTCGCTAACCCGAACGAGCCAACCAGGATGCTCCACGAACAGCTTGCCGATCTCACCCAGCCACAGCGTGACCGCCTCGCGTTCGTGGAATTGCGTCTGCGCTTCATTGGGGAGATGCGCCGCCAGGACTTGGTCGCGCGTTTTGGTATCCAGTCCGCTGCCGCGTCCAGGGATCTGGCGCTGTACAAGGACTTGGCACCGGGCAATATCGACTACGACGGCAAAGGCAAGTTCTACGTCCTGGGTTCGAGCTTCCAGCCGATCTTCGATTTCCCACCCGAGCGAGTGTTGTCGTGGCTGACGCAGGGGTTTGGCGACGGTGAACCGATGCACATCAAGGCGTGGGTGGCCAGCGAGAGCCCGTCCCGGCTCACTCACCCTGACCTAGCAATCCTGGCGAGCGTGACTCGTGCCATCCACTATGAATGCCCGATGGGGATCGAGTACCACTCCATCTCCAGCGGCCGCACCGCGCGGGAGATCGTCCCGTTCGCGCTGATCGACAACGGCCTGCGCTGGCACGTGCGCGCCTTCGACCGCAAATCGCAGGAGTTCCGCGATTTCGTCCTCACCCGGATCAAACGCCCTGTGGTGCGCAAAGGGCAGCCCGTGGCGTCCTGTGAGATGAGCGATCAAGACATCCAGTGGACCCGGATTGTCGAGCTGGAGCTGGTCCCTCATCCCGACCAGCCTCGGCCAGAAATCACCGAAATGGACTACGGCATGCAGGGTGGTGCGCTGCACATGAAGCTGCGTGCTGCCACGGCGGGCTACATCCTACGCAAATGGAGTGTGGACTGTTCCCCCGACCATCGCCTGCGCGGCCCCGAGTACCGGCTTTGGCTGAAGGATCACCTCGCCATCTATGGCGTGCGCAATGCGGTGCTTGCACCGGGGTATGCCTCGTCAGAAAGTGCTGACGCAGGAACCGCTTATGAGTGATCAAAAAATGACGCTGTCCTTATGGGTCACTTGGGCAGAACAAACAAATGACGAGAATTGAGATGAGAGAATCCTACCTACCGACATTGCTGCAGATGAGGCTCCTCGTCGGCTTCCTTGGCGAGCGTGCTCAGTGTGCATGGTGGCCAACGGCGTTCTATGAGGCGTCAAGCAAGCTCTTCCTGGAGCCGGTTTTCTCGAAAACGTCTCGCCTCGCTCAGTACCACGGTGTGCTGGAAGCCGCCAGGCGATTGCATGACGAGCATTTGAGTGTGGGCAGCTACCACCTGTTTCGCTTGCCCGAAGAGGTTGAGCAAGACCTGCACGTGGCCATGCAAAGCGGCGTGGGAGAAGAACTCGCCAGCCAGGCACCACAGAGCAAAGAGGCTGCGCTCGATGCGTTGAAGCAATTGGCTTCCACGGGCGGCACGCCCGGCGTGGGGCCAATGGCGATTGGGGGCATCAAGGATCTCGATTCCAGCGACACCCTGGAAGCAATCGCGGCGGCCTATCTATCAGCGTTCACCCAAGACGCCAAAACCTATCCGTATTTGGTGGGGTGATCGTGGCCGACAAGACGCCCTACACGACTCAGTTGCAAGCAGGCCTTGGGCTCGTCAACGAGACCAAGACGCTGCTTGACCTGTGGTCGTCAGGAATGTCGGCAAACCAGTTGCATCAGGCCGCACTGGAATCGGGCCGATTCCCCACCGTGACCGCACGTCGATTGCGCAACATCGTTGTTGAGTGCTTCGCTCCTCGCTACCTGGTGTCAGGCGGCGCACCGGCGGCACATCTCAAGCGGCTGTCGGCAACGCTATCCACGGCTGACCTGACACAGCTCATGCTCGTATTCACGAGTCGGGCCAACCCGATCCTTGGCGACTTCGTGCGCCACGTTTACTGGGCTCGGTATGCCGGCGGATACACCCAAATCACCAACGAAGATGCACGAACCTTTGTCGAGCGCGGCATCGATGACGGCAAGACCGTCAAACGCTGGTCGGAAACCACTGTACGGCGCGTCTCCGCCTATCTGACCGGATGCTGCGCGGACTACGGAATGCTTGAGCGCGGTTTGCGTTCGAGTCGTCGCATCCTGCCGTTCCGTATTTCACCAGCCGTGGCCGCTTACTTGGCCTTTGAGCTGCACTTTTCCGGTGTCGGCGACAACGCGCTGCTGACCCACGAAGACTGGCAGCTGTTTGGCCTAGCGCGTGAAGACGTGCTGGAGGAAATCAAACGGTTATCGCTGAAGGGCTTGCTCATCGTCCAGGCTGCGGGCGACGTGATCCGCATCAGTTGGAAACTACAAGACATGGAGACGCTCTGCGATGTCCTCACTCAAAGCTGATTTCGACGAGTTGCGCGAGCGCATCCGGCACGGGCGAGAGCTCGGCCATGCGAGCTTCGAGCCGATCTACTACCTGGTCTTCTCGCCAGAACAAATTCTGGAAGTTAAACGCCAAACGTCTGCCTGGGTGGCCAAGCTGCATCAGGAAGGCTGGGATGTGCATACCTTTTCCATCGTTGAGCACATCTGGGCCTTGCTCAAAGACGATCCGTTCTGGTCGCTGTGCGTGATGGAAGACAAGTCGGCACCACTGGACTGGCCGCGCACCAACAAGGCACTGGCCGACATTCTGACCACGGAGAACGGCTTGCTCAAGCGGCTTGAGGATGTCTTGCAGCCGCTGGAAGGCCAGCACAACGCACTGCTGCTGGTCACCGACCTGGAAGCGCTGCATCCGTTCATGCGCATCGGCGCCATCGAAAGCCAGCTCCAGGGCAAGTTTCACGTGCCAACAATCTTTCTGTATCCCGGTGTGCGAACCGGCAAAACGCGCCTGAAATTTCTCGGCTTCTACCCGGAAGATGGCAATTACCGCTCCGTACACGTTGGCGGCTGAACAGACAAAAGCATCCTGGGACAAATCTATGACGATCCGCTCACTCTTCGATCCAAGCAAGGACATCTACCGGACTATCGAAAAGGTCATCACCTATGGCGCCTCGCAAGAAGGCCGTCTGAAGGCTGAAATCTCCGAATACGTGGTCACCGAGAGCATCGAGGAGCAATTCCGCAAGCTTCTCGATCGCATGCAGCTGGCAATGGAGTCCGGTGGCGAAAACGAAGTGGGCGTTTGGGTGTCCGGCTTCTATGGCTCAGGTAAGAGCTCGTTCACCAAGTACCTCGGCCTGGCATTCGATGATCAGCGCACCATCGACGGCACACCATTCATCAACTACCTGCAGGATCGCCTGCACAAGCCACAGACCAAGGCGCTCCTCAGCACTGTTGCAAAGCGCTTTCCGGCCGCCGTGGTCATGCTCGACCTGGCCAGCGAAATGCTTGCCGGCGCCACGATGGAGGATGTCTCCACCGTCCTTTACTTCAAGGTGCTGCAGTGGGCTGGCTACTCGCGCAACCTCAAGGTGGCTGCTTTCGAGCGCATGGTCGAGAAGGACGGTCGCACGCCCGAGCTGCATGAACGCATCGCGCAGGCGCTACCGGGTGCCACCTGGGCGCGCGTGCAGAACAACCCGCTGGCCATCGACGGTCTGATCCCAAAGATCGCCCATGAGATGTATCCGGCACTCTTCCCCGAGACCAAGTCCTTTTCATCCAGCACCGAGGGCTTCTTCCAGTTCGAAGACCAGCGCGTGCAGGAGATGATCGACATCGTCCGCGAAAAGAGCGGCAAGCAGAACATCATCTTCATCGTCGACGAAGTCGGCCAGTACGTCGCCTCACGTGACAACCTGATTCTCAACCTCGATGGTCTGGCCAAAAACCTCAAACGGTTGGGCGACGGCAAGGCCTGGATCATCTCTACCGCTCAGCAGACGCTGACAGAAGACGACCCGCGCGCCGCACTGAACTCCGACAAGCTCTACAAGCTGAAAGACCGCTTCCCGATCCAGATCGACCTCGAATCGAGCGACATCAAGGAGATCTGTTACCGCCGCTTGCTCGGCAAATCGCCAACGGGCGAGACCGAGCTTGGCAAGCTGTTTGAGGCCCACGGTCAGGCACTGCGGCACAACACCAAGCTGCAAGACGCCAAGTACTACGACGCCGACTTCAGCAAAGAGAGCTTCACCAATCTCTACCCATTCCTGCCGGCGCACTTCGACATCTTGCTGCACCTGCTGGGCGCCCTGGCCAAGTCCACTGGCGGTATCGGCCTGCGCTCCGCGATCAAGGTGATCCAGGACGTCCTCAAGGGTGAAGGCGGCTCCAAGGCCATGGCCGATCAACCCGTGGGTTGGCTCGCCACCACCGTCACCCTGTACGACGAGCTGGAAAAGGACATTCGCCGCGCCTTCACGTCCATCCACCAGGCGGTCGGCAAGGTGCAGATTCGCTTCCCGGATTCGCCGCTCCACCAGGACATTGCCAAGTCTGTTGCCGTGCTGCAAATCCTCGGCAACCTGCCGGTGTCGGTGCAGAACGTTGCCAGCTTGATGCACCCTTCCGTCACCGCAGCTTCGCAGCTCGATACGGTCAAGAAGGCCGTTGAAGAAATGCTGGGCGACGTGCATGTCCCGCTGGGCGAGAAAGACGGCAACCTTGTGTTCCTCAGCGAAAAATTGCGTGACATCGAACAAGAACGCGGTGCCATTGCGCTGCGCACGGTCGATGTCAAGCGCATCTTCAACGATGCACTGCGCGAATCATTCGATCCGCTGCCCCGCGTCAGCCTCCACGGCACGATGGCCGTTGCTACGGGCCTGAAGGTTCAGGCCGGTAGCGCCACCACCAGCCTGGCGGGCGACAACAACGCCATCCAAACCGTCGTAGAGCTGGTGCCTGCCAGTGACTACGAAGCCGCCAAGAACCGGATGCTGGACGACTCCCGCAGTCGCGCCGGTCGTAACGTCATCGGCCTTCTGGCTCGCTCCAACGCCGACCTCGACGACCTGGCCAACGAAATCTATCGCTGCCAGCGCATCGCCGAGCTGCACCGCAACGAACCCGACCAAGAGGTCAAGGACTACTGCGCCGGCCAGCTCGACCGCGCTGCCAAGCTCGCCACCCAACTGCAAAGCAAGATCAAGCAAACCCTGCAAGCCGGCTCATTTGTCTTCCGGGGGCAGGCCACTGCCGTGTCGGCGCTGAATGCCGATCTGCTGGAAGCCGCCAAGAAGCTGCTTTCCGACGTGGCCGACCAGGTGTTCGACCGTTACGTCGAAGCGCCGGTACGCGCTGGCACCGACACCGCCGAGAAATTCCTCAAAGTTGCCAACCCCGCAGCCATCAGCAGCACGCTGGACCCGCTCGGCCTGGTGCAAACCGTGGCAGGCCGCGCCTCCTTCAAGACCGACCACAAGGCGATGATCAGCATCCGCGACTACATCGACAAGCGCGGCACGGTCGATGGCAAGCGCCTACTGGACGACTTCAGCAGTGACCCGTTCGGCTGGTCGCCAGACACCACGCGCTACATCGTGGCCGCCATGCTCATGGCCGGTGAAATCAAGCTCAAAGTCTCGGGGCGTGAAGTCACAGCGGCTGGGCAACAGGCCATCGATGCGCTGAAGACCAACAACTCGTTCAAGCAGATCGGCGTTTCACTTCGCGACGAGCGCCCATCCATCGAAACCCTCGGTCGGGCGGCAGAGCGACTCTCTGAGCTGGTCGGCGACATGGTGATCCCGCTGGAGCAAGAAATCAGCAAGGCGGCGGCCAAGCACTTTCCACGCTTCCAGCACGACTACGGCTCCCTGGCCGAAAAGCTCAGCGGTCTTGGGCTGGCAGGCAGTGACCGCATCCGCAGCTTGAACCAGGACATTGCCGACGTTCTGTTCACCGATGCCTCCGACGCGCCGCAGCGCTTGGGTGCCGAAACTTCCGCCATTTACGACAACATCAAGTGGGCGCTGGAAGTCAAGCGCGTGCTCGACAACGGGCTCGACGCCACGCTGCGTGACTTGCAAGTCCATCGCCGCGATATCGAAGCACTGCCCGATACCGGTGTGCCTGGGGAACTGCGCCGCGAACTTGCCGAAGACCTGGGAACCCTGTCAGAGCGCCTGGGCCAAGAAGACTTCTATAAACACTGCGCAGACTTCAACTCGCAACTAACCCACTTGAAGGGCCGGGTGCGCGATGCCGTCATCACGCTCTCAGATCAGCAAAAGCTGCGTTTGAAGGAAGGCGTCGAGGACCTGCAGCGTATCCCCGAGTGGGAAGAGCTCACCCAGGAAGAACGTGGCAACGCCGTGAATCGGCTGGACGGGCTCACCCTGGCCGCCACACAGGATTTGGCCGGGCTCAAAAAGCTGCTGGCGCGCGACTACGACATCAACAGCACCCTCGACGATCTGAAGCGGTCGATCCAGCGCCAGGGACAGGAACGCCTGCGTCAGCGCATGGAGGAAGAACGGGCCAAGACTGGCGAGCAAGGCCCAGCCAAGCTCACCAAGTCAATCGCTGTGCCGGTGAAGATGACCTCGGCGGCAGACATCGACGCGCTGATCCAACAGCTCAATGAAATCAAGGTACAGCTTGGCCTCTACTCCGAGATCGAGGTCTCTTTGGTGGTCAGTGATCAACCTGGAACAGGTGGGAGTCAAGGATGGAAGTGACCAGTGAATCCAGGCAACACATCGAGCACCTTGCAGAGGAGGCACTGACCCAGCTTGACAGCATCGCTGCAGCGGCAAAGAGCAAGTTACTCGACGGAAGAACGCTCGGCTCCGATGCCCTCGCGAGCATCAACACCATGACGTCCAGCTCGGCGGTGCAGCGTCTAGATCAGATCAATCAGGCGAATCGAGACAGTTATTCTGTGCTGGAAAGGGAGCCAGCGATTGCTCGTGTTGTCGTCGCGGACGAGGAAGGTGAAGAACGCACCTACTACATCTGCCGCACGACACCCATAGCGGGCTTTCCCAACCTGGCCAGCTACCGCGCACCAGTCGGCCGGCTGGCCTCCCTGACAGTAGGAACCGAGTTCACCCTGCCGAACGGCGATGTCGTCGAGGTTCTTGAGCGCGCCCATCTGCGACCCGCGGCGCTGGCCGATGGTTGGGATTCGCGCGATACCGTGGTGGAGACCGAGCATTTCGGCCCACTCACCATCGAGTCGCTGCGAGCGCTCCTGACTGAGGTTGTCGGGGAAGAGGTCACCGAAGACCTCCTGGGTCAACTGCTGGCTGAGGAAACCGTCAAGGCCAACATCATCGACGGCGTGCGCCGCAGTGTCATCACCAAGATGGGACTGCGCGATCAGCCCGTTCTGGATCAATACCAGGATGAGATTTTTCGCCTTCCCCTCGACAAGCGCTTGCTGATTCTTGGCCCGCCCGGCACGGGTAAAACGACGACCCTGATCCGTCGCTTGGGTCAGAAGCTCGACACCGCCTTCCTGGAAGAAGGTGAACAGCGCTTGGTCGAGATGGTGGCTACCGCCCAGGGTGTCGCCCACGCCAACAGCTGGCTGATGTTCACGCCCACCGAATTGCTCAAGCAGTACCTCAAGGAGGCTTTTGCACGTGAAGGCGTTCCCGCCTCTGATTTGCGTATCAGAACCTGGCAGGACTACCGGCGCGAACTGGCCAGAAACGCTTTCGGCGTTCTCAGAACCGCATCGGGTGGCGGTAGCTTTGTCCTGAAAGACGATCTACCGAGCCTGAGTGAGGAGGCGCTGGAACGTCCGATCCAGTGGTTCGACGACTTCAACACGTGGCAGCGCAACGCCTATGTGCAAGAGCTGCATGAAGCGGCCAACATGCTCCGCGAAGCCAAGGCGCCAGACGTCCAGAGCTTGGGCGAGCGGCTGCACCGCATCCTGGCGCAAGCGGGCGACGGCGCGCTGGCGTCCACCTTCGGAGCGCTGGCAGCCGAACTTCCCAAAGTGCAGTCGCTCGTCGCGAGCCTGAAGGAAACCTCAGACAAGAAGTTGAGGGAATCCTTGAATCTTCAGTTAAATCGGGACAAGACCTTTGTTGGGAGCTTAGGGAAGCTTATTGATAGCTTGCAGCAAACTAGTCTTGTTGAAGGTGACGATGACCAGGACGAGGAAGAGGACGAATCCAGCCCCGCCAAGACCCCTATAGAGAAGGTTGTGGCAGCGTACAACCAAGCCGTGCGTGCCCAAGCCAGGGCCTCGGTCTCAAAGCGCACGGTCAGCAAAACGTCACGCAACGGCAAGATCATCGAATGGCTGGCCGATCGTGGCCTGACGGAGGCCGACCGCGCCGAAGTAGGTGCGAGCTTGCTGGTGCAGACCAACGCGCGCCGCTTCGCGAACCCGGTTAAACGTTATCTCGACGGCATTCCCAAGCGCTACCGTGCGTTCCGGCGCGAACGCCAACAAGCCCAAAGCTGGTATCGCAACGAAGGCTTCGAAGCCCGCGATATCCACTCGCTCGAACTGGACATTGTCCTGCTCGCCATCCTGCGCGCCGCAGGCGACTTGATCAGCCGGCCCAACGTTTTGCGGGATATCGACAGCCCCGCTTGGTCTGCACTTCAGCCCATCTTGGGCCATTACCGCAACCAGGTCTTGGTAGATGAGGCCACCGACTTCTCGCCCATCCAGCTCGCCTGCATGGCAGCCCTGGCGCATCCACAGCTGCGCTCGTTTTTTGCATGCGGCGACTTCAACCAACGCCTGACCACTTGGGGTGCGCGATCTGCCGACGAGATGAAGTGGGTCTTTGCCGACTTCGACATCAAGGAGATCACCGTCTCCTACCGGCAAAGCAAGCAACTGAACGATCTGGCGCGCGCCATGATCCGCGCCGTCGGC
The DNA here is from genome assembly GCF_018195695.1 of Achromobacter sp. Marseille-Q0513. Classification (NCBI taxonomy): domain Bacteria; kingdom Pseudomonadati; phylum Pseudomonadota; class Betaproteobacteria; order Burkholderiales; family Alcaligenaceae; genus Achromobacter; species Achromobacter sp. Marseille-Q0513. Next base: position 65,083 of record NZ_JAGTJY010000001.1, read on the forward strand.
GGCACCGAACAAAGCGTCAGCATGCCCGTCCATGTGGACAGTGGCGGCGTAGCGCCTGCGCTGCTTGAGTACGCCAGCGAAACTGAAGTCGTGATCAGTTGGCTGGCCGACCGTATTCGTGAGATCGAGCGCTTCGTCGGCCAACTGCCGTCCACCGCCATCTTTGTAAATTCACAAGACGACGTTCCCGCAGTGGCAGAAGCGCTGAATGCCGCCTTGGCCGAGCACAACATACCGGTGATCGCATCGGATGGGCGAACGGTGGGCCAAGAAGGCAACGTGCGTGTCTTCGACATCCAGCACATCAAGGGCCTGGAGTTCGAAGCCGTGTTCTTCGTGGGCATCGACCAGCTCGCCGCAAAGCACCCGGCACTGTTCGACAAATACCTGTACGTGGGCACCACGCGCGCGGCCACTTACCTGGGCGTGACCTGCGACGGCGCTCTGCCGCCCGCCATCGAGAGCCTGCGCGCTCACTTTGGCCTGGATTGGCAAGCGCCCGGTTCACTGCAAGCAGGCACAGAACAATAGGAATCGATTGATGGCTTTTGACCAAACCACCAGAAACCGCCTGCAGCGCTTCGTCAACGACGCGCGCCGGGTGCTGGAAGAAGAATTCACCCGTCAGTTGCAGAACGACTATGGGCTCGACCCGAACGCGGGCACTGTGGCGGAGCTGGCCAGCCTGCGCCACATCAACGACGCCCAGCGTGAAACCGCTCGTATCCTCCGAGATACCCTGGCGCACTACACCGCCAGCGGCGACATGAATGCCACCCAGGGTCTGGATCGCATCGTGCGCGAGCAGGCCTTCACAGTGCTCAACCGCCTGGCCGCACTGCGCATGGCGGAGGCTCGCGGCCTGCTGGTGGAATCGGTGGGTAACGGCTTCCAGGCCAAGGGCTTTCAACTCTATGCGCGCCTGGCTGGCACCGGCCTGGGCGAAACCGGCGATGCCTACCGCGTGTACTTGTTCAGCGTGTTCGATGAGCTCGCCCAAGACCTGCCCGGCCTGTTCGACCGCTACTCACCGCAGGGCCGCCTGTTCCCGCGCGAGGCCGCACTGCTGCAAGTGCTGACCCTGATCAACGATGCCGACATCGCCCCGCTGTGGAGCGAGGATGAAACCATCGGCTGGATCTACCAGTACTTCAACTCGAAAGAAGAGCGCAAAGCCATGCGCGATGCCAGCCAGGCACCGCGCAACAGCCGCGAACTGGCCGTTCGCAACCAGTTCTTCACGCCACGCTACGTGGTCGAGTTTCTGGTGGACAACACCCTCGGGCGCCTCTGGTTCAACGCCAAGGGCGGGGCCACCGGCCTGCGCGATCGCTGCCAGTACCTGCTGGTGAAGCCGGACGAAACGCCACAAGCCGCCACAAAGCTGCGTGACCCGCGCACCCTCAAGCTGCTGGACCCGGCCTGCGGCTCCATGCACTTCGGCCTGTATGCCTTCGACCTGTTCGCCGAGATCTACCGCGAAGCCTGGGCTTGGGAGCAGCAGCAGGGGCCCGGTTCGCTGGATGTATCGACTCAACCTCAGGCAGCACTCAAGCCACTGAGCCAAACCTACGACGATGAGGCGGCATATCTGCGCGACGTGCCACGCCTAATCATCGAGCACAACATCTATGGCGTGGACATCGATCCGCGCGCTGCGCAGATAGCTTCGTTGGCGCTGTGGCTGCGAGCGCAGCGCGCTTGGCACGATGCCGGTGTGAAGGCCAAAGACCGCCCGCCGATTGGGCGAGGCCATGTAGTTGCCGCCATTGCGCCGCCGGCAGAGCGTGAGCTGCGCCAGCAGTTTGCCGCCAACCTCGATCAGCGCGATGCCGAGCTGTTCGAGAAGACCCTGCAACTGCTCAAGGGCCTGCCGGAGCTAGGAGTGCTGCTTCAGGTCGAGCGCGAGTTGCCACATTTGATTCGTCAGATTTATGTCGGCAAGGGTACTGGCTTGTTTGCCCAACAGGAGCAGGAGAACTGGCAGCAAGCAGAGGCAAGGCTGCGTGAGGCACTCACCGAATTTGCCCAGGCTGCCAAATCGACTTACCAAGGACGTCTTTTTGCACAGGATGCCCTGCAAGGATTGCGGCTTATCGATCTATGCAGAGAAGTGTTCGATGTGGTGGTGATGAACCCCCCCTTCGGGGCAGTCAGCCTGGGCGTAAAAGAATTAATAAACAAGAGTTACGCGAAGTCGAAGAATGACTTGCTAGCGGTTTTTGTTGAGCGCGGATTGGACCTGCTTAGATCAAACGGCATGCTCGGCGCAATTACGTCACGCACCTGTTTCTTCCTTTCTAGTTTCAAGAAATGGAGAGAAAGCACTGTTCTCGATGCGGCAAATCCAATTGTGCTTGCCGACTTAGGTATGGGCGTAATGGATGATGCAATGGTAGAAGCTGCTGCATATGTTCTGGAGAAACAATAATGACGATCTTTATTCGCCTGATTGAGGCGCAGGACAAACGTAGCGCATTGCTTAATGCCATCGCCAATGTCGATGACAAGAAGGTTTTCGACGTTGATCCAGAATCTTTCAAACAGATACCGGGTAGCCCGTTTGCCTACTGGGTCAGTGACAAGATTCGAGCGCTATTTTCAAAGCTTCCAATATACGAGGGAGATGGTCGCACCGTTAAACAGGGGCTTGCAACGGCGGATGATTTTCGGTTTGTCAGAACCTATTGGGAAATTGAATCATCAAGAGTGGCTTCGCGCGCCGACGAAATCAATTCGGAGCGATATTGGGTACTGTATCCGAAAGGAGGCGAATTTTCACCGTTCTACGCGGACATACCGCTGCTAGTGGACTGGTTCGGGAATGGTATTAAGTATTGGCATAATTTGAATACAGCGGGTGGCGTTCGATCCAACATTTGGATGCTGAATGAGTCCGCCAAGAATCACTTTTTTCAAGCTGGCCTCACTTATCCTCGGCGACTTCATCGGCTCGCTGTTATGCCTATGCCAGAGGGGGCAATTATTAGCGTTAGAGGGAGTGGGATCTATGGTCGACGAGAGGATCTTTTCCGGATTGCAGGTCTTTATTCCTCGTCAGCTTTCGATTTCTTGGTCAAGTGCATGCTTGGAAGGTTCGGCCATCCACAATTTGATAATGGGACGCTTTGCAAGACGCCGGTTCCAAAGAACTTCCCTCAGTGTGCATCCGCGTTGGATGAACCTGCAAAAAGAGCAATATCGATAAAGAGGACACTGGATACCGTCAACGAAATTTCTCACGCATTTTTGTTGCCTGCGTTGCTTCGAGGTCGAGTGGGAGAATTTTCAATCTCAGCCCTAGTAAGCGAGCTTGAAGGAATTCAGGAGAAAATCGATGCAATCGCATTCGAACTTTATGAAATCAGCGAAGACGACCAAAACGCCATCAAGCTTGGGAACAAAGAAGAATCTAGCCTTGACTCCTCAATCGAGGCAGACGAGGAAGCGGACGCTGACGATCTTGAAGAAGAATCGGGTGACAACACATCTGACCAAGGAAATCTCCTGTCGTGGTGCGTAGGTGTCGGCTTTGGTCGATTTGACTTGCGCTTAGCGACACTTGAGAGATCTGCGCCTCCTGAGCCAGATCCATTTGACCCACTTCCTGCCAAGAGCCCAGGCATGCTGCCGGACGGGGCCGCGCCCTTCCATGTGCACGAAGGCATCCTGGTGGACGACCAAGGCCATCCCCATGACCTCGCGCGTCTGGTGGAGGAGGTGTTGGCTCGCGTGGATGTCGCGGTGCCGGAAGACGTGCGTCGCTGGCTCCAACGCGACTTCTTCCCCTTCCATCTGCAGCGCTACTCCAAGAGCCGCCGCAAAGCGCCTATCTACTGGCCGCTGTCCACCACGTCTTGCAGCTACACGCTGTGGGTCTATTACCCCAGCTTGACCAGCCAAACGCTGTACACCGCCATCAACGACTTCATCGAGCCCAAGCTCAAACAAGTCGGCGCCGATGTGACGGCTCTGCGCAACAAGGGTTCTGCTCGGACCCGTGACGACGAAAAGCAGTTCGAGACGTTGCAAGCTTTCGAGCTGGAGTTGATCGAATTGCGTGACACCCTGCTCAAGCTCGCGCCAACCTACAAGCCCAACCACGACGACGGCGTGCAGATCAGCGCCGCTCCGCTGTGGCCGCTGTTCCGCCACAAACCATGGCAGAGGGTGCTGAAAGACACCTGGGGCAAGCTGGAAAAAGGCGACTATGACTGGGCACACCTGGCCATGAACTATTGGCCGGAGCGCGTGCGCGAGAAGTGCAAGACCGACAAGAGTCTCGCTATTGCGCATGGGCTGGAGGATTTGTACATCGAGCCGGAGGCAGCGCCGAAGAAGACGCGCGGCAGAAAGAAGACCGGAGGCGATGAATGAGCCAGCCGAAAACAGGAGGTAATGTCGTCGACTGGAGTGCGGTTCATCGCTCCACCTTTGAATCCACTGCGTTTAGCTCAGCCAAGTGGATTCAGAAAGGTATTGATCTGTTTGAATCCGCCAAGCTGCTCGAGTCGAGAATCCAAGAGCTTTGGAGCTATTGGCGAAACAAGTCAGAAGGCAAGCACGCAGAACACGTTCCCGACCATTTCCTGGGCACGTACTTCATGCTGATGTCGTTTAGCGTTGAAAACTTTCTTAAAGCGGCACTGATACAGGCTGGCAGTTCCCAATACAAAAGCGATTTCAAATTATGTGTAGCGAGCGGAGTGAAGTCTGGAAAGTGCTTCCCATCCGAGCTGAAAACACACGATTTGTTCGAGCTGGCTGTCAAGGTCAATCTTCATCTTGAGGACGGTGAAGAGGATCTTCTTAGGCGCTTATCGAGGTGTGCTGAGTGGGCTGGCCGTTATCCATCGCCTCTGCGTTATGAAGAGATGTCTGGAGCCGAGCAATTTTCTGATGGAAAAGAATATTCCTTGCGCTGGTTTGGTGGGCGTGATGTGGAGAAGTTGAATCAGTTCATCCCATCACTTCCTCCTCGGCTCGGCCTTCACACCAGACACTGGGAAGGAAAAATCCAATGAGCATCATGCAGCAATCGAGCAAGGCCCAGGACAGAACCTTGGGCGTGTGGTTTCAACACATACAACAAGGCATGGTCAAACTACCGCGCTTCCAGCGTTTTGAGGCCTGGGATCGTGGGCGCATTACCAGCTTTCTAAACACTATCATCAATAACCTACCAGTGGGTGTGACACTGGCGCTTGAAGTGGCTGGACTGGAAAAATTCGAGTCGCGCCACATCGCAAGTGCCGCCCCAGCGACGCCTGGCACAGTGACCCAGCACCTCTTGGACGGTCAACAACGGCTCACTGCTTTCTGGCGCTCGCTACACAACAACTACGAGTGGGAAACGTTTTTCGTATATCTGCCGCAGTTTGATCGTGGGGAGAGCAAATCGGGTTCGGAGGTGGAGATTCGCTGTATTCCACGCTGGGTCAACAAGCATCAGTTGCGGATGCCGCGCTGGGCCGAGGAACCCGCCAAGTGCTTGGAGCGTGGCTTGGTTCCGGTGTCGCTGCTTCGACCAGGCGACCTCTCGAAGTCTATTGAGCAGTGGCTGGATGAGGCCGCCAAGCCATTGAAGCCACTGCCTACTGAAGACGATGCTTTTACCAAGCTCGAAAAGTTCGGCGAATTCAAGAAAGGGCTGCTCGGGGAGATCACCACGCTGCGCGAGCGGGTGACGCACTTCAATCTGCCCTACCTTTCGTTGCCAGCGGATACCAGCAAGGATGTGGCATTACAGGTGTTCATCAACATGAACACCAATAGCAAACCACTTTCTCTGTACGACATCATCGTGGCAGAAGTGGAGAGCGTGGCCGAGAAGTCCCTCCACGCGCTTGAAGCCAGCCTGACGGACAAGTGCCCGACGGCCGGGCGTTATGGCAATGTGTCCGACCTCATCTTGTCCACCTCTGCGTTGCTGCAGGAAAAGCTGCCCAACACGCGCGGCATGATCGAGATGGACAAGAAGCAATTGCTGGCCAACTGGCCGAAGCTGGAGCGTGGGCTTGAGCGAATGGCGTCTTTCTTGGACAGCCAGCGTGTGTTCGACGAAGCTCGGTTGCCCACAAATGCGGTTCTGGCAGTCATTGCTGCTGCTTACGAGCTGATCCCGGATCACGGTGATTTCCTAGCCAAAGCGGAGAAGCTGCTGCGTCGCTATCTCTGGTCGGCATTCTTTACTGACCGCTATGAGAATACAGCAGCATCTCGTGCATTTGCCGACTTCAAGGCCATCAAGGCACTGCTGAAAAATCCTGGTTTTACCGATGCCGAGTTGACGACGGTGCCTGCGCTGAATCGCTCGGAATTCCCGCTGGCAGATGTGGACTCATTGATGGCTGCCGGCTGGCCAAAGGCGGCGGGTATAGAAGCTCGCGCGATCTTGGCGGTAACGACCTATCTTGGGGCGATCGACTTCGCAGACCACAAGACGGCAACCTACGACAGCATTCAGAAACGCGAGTACCACCATGTATTTCCGGATGCATTGCTCTCGGAGGCTGAAATCCCAAGTTACCTGGCGCTGAACTGCGCGCTTATTACTTGGAAGACCAATCGGATGATCGGCCGCAAAGATCCGCTGGGTTACTTGCAAGAGCGTGTTCAGTGGGCCGATGAAAACGTCGTTCGAGAGCGTTTGAAGTCCCACCTGATTTCATTCGACTTGCTTTCCAAGGCGCATTACGCAGGAATGGAAGGTGCTGCGTTCAAGCAAAAACTGGCCGCTGACTTCAACGAGTTCTTGCGTGATCGCGCCAACCTGGTTGTTGCAGCGATGACATTGCTCACCGAGGGAGGCAGTCCCGCGCTTGAGACGTTGTGGGCTACTCACCTAGCCAATAACAAGGATAGCGCGGAGGCTACCGTATGAGCATCTCTGAATTCATCCAGGAAAGCGTGCGGCGGTCGCGTTTGAAGCAGGCTGTACCGAAGAAAACGCGCAAGAAGAAGGGAGAGGCCTGATGGCGACCGTTCACTACCACCTGGGCGCGTTTCCTCCGGCCGAGCTGGAGTGGCCGCAATTGATCCCGCTGCTGGGGCCTGCCTCGGCGGCAGTGGCGCGCTACGACGGTACGCTGGCCGCTATTCCCAATGCGGCGGTGCTGCTGTCGCCGTTGACCACGCAAGAAGCCGTGCTGTCTTCGCGCATCGAAGGCACCCAGGCCACCATGGGCGAGGTGCTGGAGTTCGAGGCCGAAGGCGGTGCGCCCGAGTTGAGCGAGGCGCGGCGCAACGATATCCGCGAGGTGCTCAACTACCGCGCTGCGATGCGCATGGCGGAAAAAATGCTGGCGACGGTGCCGCTGTCGCAGCGGGTCGTGCGTGAATCGCATAAGGTGCTGCTCGACGGCGTGCGTGGCCAGGGCAAATCGCCCGGCGAGTACCGGCGCATTCCCAACTGGATTGGCCCGGCGGGTTGCACCGTAGAACAGGCGCGCTTTGTGCCGATTGGCGCGGACAAACTGCCTGATGCCATGAGCGCCTGGGAGCGCTATCTGCACATCGATGCGCCCGACCGACTGGTGCAACTGGCTATCGTGCATGCGGAGTTCGAGGCGCTGCATCCGTTTCTGGATGGTAATGGCCGCCTGGGCCGCATGCTGGTGCCGCTGTTTCTGTGGCAGAACGCGGTGATTCAACGACCGATGTTTTACCTGAGCGCCTTTCTGGAGGCGCACCGCGATGAGTATTACGAGCGCCTGCTGGCGGTGTCGCGCGATGGCGATTGGACGGGCTGGTGCCGCTTCTTTCTGCAGGCCATCAAGACCCAGGCCGAAGAGAACCAGAACAAGGCCGCTGACATTCTGGCGCTGTATGAGCGCATGAAGCGCGAGTTGGCCGACCTGACGCGCTCGCAGTACGCCATCCATGCCCTGGACTGGATCTTTGAGCGGCCGATCTTCAAGAGTTCGGACTTTGTGGCCAGCAGTGGCATTCCAGAGCCTACCGCCAAGCGCATGCTGCCTGCCCTGCGCGACGCCGGTGTGCTGCGGGCACTGGTAGAGGCCAGCGGCCGGCGGGCGGCCACGCTGTGCTTCCCGGCGCTGCTCAACATTGCCGAAGGGCGGGATGCATTTTGATGCGCACGGGTGCGATACAAGCGACTTTGTTGCGCATGAAGCGGCTATTTGTGCGCCGCAAAACAATAGAGGTGAATCCATGATCCACAAACACGAGCGCTTGGGGGCAGGCGTATGAGCATTGCCGAGTTCATTCGCGAGAGCGTGCTGCGACCGCGCCTGAAGCAAGCGGGCTGCCTGGTGGTGTACGACGCAGACCGCCGCTACCGCGAACAATGCTTCGATCTGGCGGGCGACCAGCTTCGGGTGGTGGATGCATCGATCAGCAGCATCGAAAGCCGCGAGGCGGCCCTACTGGCGCTTCGCGAAGTGGGCAAGGCTGCGCTGGAAGCGGTGTTGATCTATGTGCCCACCCAGCGCCCCGAAACCGATGAACAGAAGCAGGCTGACCCCTTCGCCTTGTACGCAGAATGCGGCGCGGTGTTCCCGCAAGACGATGGCGACGAATACCTGAGCCTGTGCCTGCGCGCCAGGCCGGATCACGCGACCGAGATACGCCAGGTGTTCGCCACGTCTCCCGCTGGGCCGACTTTTGCGGTGATCGATGCCATCGGCGGTGGCGTCAGTTGGCCCCAGTTGCGCGCCACGTTGCGGGTGGAGTCTGGCCGCGAGATTTTGGCCGCGCTGCTGGCACCCAGCGCCAACCAGACCGAAGCGCTCAAGGGGCAGGAAGGCTGGGGGCAGGAAGCGCGCGATTTTCTCCGTGCCACCTTGGGGCTGAGCGTAAAGACGCGCGGCAAGAGCTGGGGCGCGCTGGCGGATGAACTGTGGCGTTATGTGCTGTTTTCCGAGTTCGTCTTTGATCTACCTGCGGCCTTGCCGGATGCCTTGAGTGGTGTGCCGCACGCGCCGCCGGAGGCCAAGCCTATCGTCGAAGGTGTGTGCGAGCAGCTGCGCAATGATCCCAAAGCGCGAGCGGCCTATATCGACCGTGCAGAAGCCATAGAGAAGGAACTCAACCTGGTGGAACTCTGTGGTTCGCTGGAAGACCTGGGCGAGCGCGATACCTTCCCCTTCGAGGAACGAACCTTCTTGCGCACGGCCATCAAAGGCATCGTCACCGACGATACCGATGCCACGCGCCGCGTGTTGGCCCGCCACAAAGGCTCGGTCTGGCTGGGCATGGGCGAGAGCCAGGCGCAGTGGGAACTGGTGCGCTCGGGGCTGAGCCTGGTTGAAGCCTGCGACGACTTCGAGCGCCAGCTGCCTGACCACGCTCGCTCCCAGGCCGAGCTGATCGACTTCTATCTGAACAGCCTGCGCGAGGCGGATCGCCTGCAGCGCGAGTTTGAGCAGGCCGCAGGTGATTTTCTCGATCCGCACGGGCTGATGCACGAGGTCATCAGTCAGGCGCGTGCCCGCTATCGCCGTTTGGCGGAGAAGGTGCAGGGCCTCTTCGTCAAGCACATCGAGACGTCCGGCTGGCCGCCAGCCGGACGCTTGGCCAACGCCGATGTGTTTGATCGCCTAGTGGCCGACCGCCTTAAGGAGCGCGGCCGCAAGGTGGCGTATTTGATGGTGGACGCCCTGCGCTACGAATTGGGCGTGGCGCTTGAAAAGCTGCTGACTGAGGACGGCCCTGTTGAATTGCAGGTGGCCTATGCACAGTTGCCCACCATCACCTTGGTCGGCATGGCCAGCTTGTTGCCCAATGCTCGCACAGGGCTGGCCCTGGCGCTGGAGAACGATGGACTGGTGCCCAAGCTAGACGGCGAATCCGTGGGGAACGTGGTACAGCGCATGGGTGTGTTGGCCAAGCGTTATGGCGATCGCTTCGAGGAAATGCCGCTGAGCGACTTTGTTCGCGGCAAGCCGAAGATCGCCGAGACCGTCGATCTGCTGGTGCTGCGTTCTACGGAAATCGACAGCCAACTGGAAAGCAACCCCGAGACCACCTTGGGGCTGATCCCCGGCACCTTGAAGCTCATTCGCGTGGCACTGCACAAGCTGCGCGGCATGGGGTTCAAAGAGGCGGTCATCGTGACTGATCACGGTTTCTTCCTGAATGCCCAAGCGGAAGCTGGCGATGTGTGCGTGAAACCGCAGGGGAAATGGCTGAATGCCCATGACCGCATGATGCTGGGCAACGGCACGTCGGACAGTCACAGTCTGATTGTTGGCGCTGACAAGGTCGGTATTCGCGGCGACTTTGCGCAGGTGGCGCTGCCGCGCAGCATGGCGCCGTACCGCTCTGGCCATCTTTACTTTCATGGCGGGGCGTCGCTAGCGGAGGCGGTTGTTCCGGTGCTGGTCGCCCGGCTGGATGGCGGAACCCATGCTGAGCCGCGCAAGGTGTTGGTGGAGCTGAGCTACAAGAACGGCGCCAAGCGCATCACCACCTTCCTGCCCGTGATTGAGGTGACCCTGGTCTCCGATGACATGTTCACGCAAGACATGAGCGTGGAAATTCTGCTGGAAGCCCAGGACAGCAAAGGCAATGTCGTGGGTGAGCCGCGCCCCGGTGGCGAGGTGAACCCTGCGACGCGAACCCTGACCTTGATGCCGAACCAGCGTAAGCAGATTGCCTTGCGCATGGATGAGGAGTTCAGGGGCAAGTTCAAGGTGGTGGCGCTGAACCCGACGACCTTGGCCGCTTACAGCAATCTGGCGCTTGAAACCGACTACACGGAATGAGCCCTATGGACGAACTCGACCAAAAACTGAACGCCACGTTCGACGGCAAGGTGCTACGCAAGGATTTGCTGCATCGAATCAAGAAAGGCACCAACGTTCCGACCTTCGTCCTGGAGTTTTTGCTCGCCAAATATTGCGCCAGCAATGACCAGGCAGAGATGGATGCAGGCATGGAGGCCGTGCTGTCCTCCTTGCAGGAGAACTATGTTCGACCAGATGAAGCCAACGCTGCGCAGTCCAAGGTGGCCACCAAGGGCAAGCACCGCTTCATCGACAAGGTGCATGTTCGCTATGTCGAGAAGGAGAAGCGCCACTGGGCATCGCTGGAAAACTTCAACTCGCAACGCATCGCCATTGGCGAGAAGTTCTACCGGGATAACGACAGGCTGCTGGAAGGCGGCATCTGGGCCGAAGTCACCCTGGCGCACAACGACATCGATGAGGATGACTATGCATTCTCCATCGAGGACTTGCGGCCTATCCAACTGACGCGATTCGATTTTGAGCGCTATGCCGAGGGTCGCGCTGCGTTCACGCGCGACGAATGGCTGGCGGCTGTACTGCGCTCCGTCGGCTTGGAGCCCGGCAAGCTGTCGAAGCGCGTGCAGATGCATTTCATCGCCAGGCTGGCAGCGCTGGTGGAACCCAACTTCAACTACATCGAGCTGGGGCCGCGCGGCACGGGGAAATCCTATTTTTTCAGTGAGTTCTCGCCCTACGCCACCTTGATTTCAGGCGGACAGGCGACCAAGGCCACCCTGTTCTACAACAACGCGCGGCGCAAGGTGGGCCTGGTTGGGTTTTGGGATACGGTCGCCTTTGATGAAGTCGGCGGCATCAAGGTGCGCGACCCGGACACCATCCAGATCATGAAGGACTTCATGGCCAATGGGCGCTTTTCGCGCGGAGCCGAGGTGATCGCCGATGCCAGCTTGAGCTTTGTCGGCAACATCGACGTATCGGTGCAGCAGGTGGTCAACTCCAACGAGCACGACCTGTTTCAGCCCTTGCCGCCGGAACTCGATCTGGCGGTGATGGATCGCTTCGCCGCGTATATCCCAGGTTGGGAGATGCCCAAGAACAGCAGCGAGTTCCTGACCAGCAACTACGGCTTCATCACCGACTACCTGGCGGAAGCCTTCCACTACCAGTTCAAGCACACAAACCGGTATGAGGAGGTCAGCAAGCGCATTCGACTCGGGAAATCGATTGAGGGGCGCGACGAGAAAGGCATCAAGAAAACCGTCTGCGCATTCTTGAAGGTGCTGCATCCGAATGGGCCGCCAACGGACGAGGAGTTCGAGGAATACGTGGCCTACGCGACGGAGTGCCGCCGCCGCGTCAAAGAACAAATGAACAAGCGCAAGCCGGATGACGAGTTCGCGCGCATCAATCTGTCCTACTTCAAGGCCAGTGGTGAGGAAGTGGTGGTGTTCTGCCCGGAATCGAAGGATGCACCGGCCACGCAAGAGCCAGCGCGCCGTCGTTTGAATCAGGCAGGTGAGCAGCCCGTTGAGGCAGTCGAGGTGCAGCTCTCCGCACAGCCGGCGCCTGCTGCAGTCGTGGAAGCTCCGGCGACGCCGATACAGGTGGCTCCTGCGCCTACGGCGCTGACCCCACCATCGGTCGAACTCAAGGAACAGCACTTCACCATCCTCTATGGCGATACCGGCTACAGCTATGAATCCATCCTTGGCCCCTATCTGCAGGGTGCGAAGACCGTCGTCATCGAAGACCCGTACATCCGGCTGCAACACCAGATTCAGAATTTCGTGCGCTTCTGCGAGACGGTGCTAAAGGCCGATACGGTAAAGAAAATCAACTTGATCACCGGTTACGACGACAAAACACAGTTGGCCGACATCGCCGAAAAACTCGATGAGCTGAAGCAGAGCCTGCTGGAGCTGGATGTCGAACTGGAGGTGAAGCTCAATCCGAACATCCATGACCGCGAGATCCGTCTGGATAACGGCTGGGTCATCAAGATCGGGCGCGGACTGGATTTTTACCAGAAGCCTGGCGGCTGGTTCGAGGTGGGCGCGAACGATCTGAGCCTGCGAAAGTGCCTGGAGACCAAGGTCGATATTTTTCGGGTTTAGAGTTTGCCCGGATTTTTACCGAACATTCTCACGTTCCCGCGTTGCATTGAGAAGCACGCGCGCAGGCAGAAGATCGAGTCGGGACCAAGTCGGGCCTAAGTTGGGACCAAGTAGCCAGTTCGCCTCGCGGCACGGACTTCTTTGGGGAACAGCCAGCAATTCGTCCGTTTTTGATTGGTTATGTCAACTTCAAGAATGGGTTATTTGCAAGCGTATCACTGAATATCGCACGAGGCTCAATCAGCAGGTAGCCGTGCAGCTTCCTCGACTTTCTGGGGCCTGTGACTTCGCATGTCCAGATGTTCAAACCGCTGGCTTGTTTTCGATGCAATTGCAGCCGTTCGAAGCGCTTTTGCACCCACTGCCAATCCTGCAGGTTCTCCTGTTTGGCCAGTTTGCCTACCTGCGGGTGTTCCTGCGCATAGCGCTGGAATACACCCGGACTGACCAGGTAGGCGGTGTCGCTCACGGTATGCACCAGCGCTTTCGCATCGTTGATGATGAGTCGGCGCGTGGCGATGCCCTGTTTCAGCCACGCCATGAAGTGCTCGCCTGATGGCTGTGTCGCCGAGGGCATGGAGGCCGACGGCGAAGGCGCAACGACGGCCAAGGTTGCCAGGGGTTCATCGGGAAAATCAGCGGGTACTTCGTTCGCTGCGGTTTCCACGTCCTGCTGGGTGGTTGGCGAGTTTTCCATTGCCACCATCGCCAGCATGTCCTCCATGACGTCAGGGATAGCCTGGGCTTTGGATGTATGGGCCGGCGCAATGTCACGATCTTTCTCTGGCGGAGCGTTTTGACCCTCCAAGGCGGACACCTCGCCGTCAGCAGGGAGGATGGCCGCTGCCACGACATCTTCGCCTGCGGTGGGTGTGTCAATCACCACCGTCCCGGCAAATGGCGCCGGTCGCTCGCCATAATCCCAGATCAGCGCGGGCGCGAGGCGCAGCAGCGTGAACGAATGGGTCCAGCCGGTGGCGCTGGTCACGACCGCACGCCAGATCGCTTTGCCGTCCGGCGTGGACTGCAACATGCCATGTTCCTGCAATACGTTGAACACGGCGGTGTTGTTCGCAGGGATGCCGTCGATACCCTGTGACAGCAAGTGCGCCCGCAGTTTGTCCGAGACCGTTTTGCTGACCAGCCACAAGCCATCTTCGGTGAGCCAGCCATCGGAGGCCTCGGGTTGGTTCAGCTTCAGCTCCTCCTTGAGCAGGTAACGCAACCCGTCCAGGAGCTTGCGTTGCAGCGCGTGCTTGGGCGCGGCCATGGCACGTGTGGGGTCGCCACCCAGTTCCTGGGCCACCGAAGCCCGGTCGGCCTGCACCACCAATTCGCCCAGCACCCCAGCGTGCTCGTACTGCCCGGCCAGGACATAAAGCAGCGGTGCCCACAGTGATGGGTAGCTGCTGAGCCAGTCCAGGACTTCACGGTCAAGCAGTTGCCGGTAGAGCAAGCCTGTCGCGGCGCTGTGCAGGCGGTACTCGCGATCGTCACGGTAGCGGAAGCGGTATGGCTGGTGTAGCGGGCCGTGCCACGGATGCCAGGTATTGCCGTCGGCCAACTCGACGTGCAGATCGACGGCGATCTTGCCGATATCGTGCAACAGGGCCGCATAGGCAACGGCGGCGGTCCAGGCTTCGGCCTGCGCAGCCTGGTCTTCCGGGCTGGCGCCGATGGGCAGCAGATGAGACTGGCGCAGCTTCAGGCTGTAGGCAACGATTTCCAGACCGTGGTCGAGCATGCCGCCTGGGTAGGCATGGTGATGCGCTTCGGAGGCAGGGAAAGCCTGGACCAGCTCGGCATAGCGTTCCAGCGGCGCACGGTACAGCGCGGCGAACTGCTTGCGCGAGAGCGAGGTACGCTGCCAGATGTGTTCCAGCAGCTTCTGCCGGCGCGGTGTCGCCAGCAGCGATGCGGCCGACTGCGGCCGCATCAGCCCTTTCGGGAGATCGGTGGCGGGTGCTGGCGACGGAGCGGCAGCGACCGGAGGCCGTTTCCGCTGGAACAGGGAGAGCATGTGGGTGTCCTGGTGGCTGGCCAAGCGGGAGGCCTTTTCGCCTTTTCGGGTAGGGCCTTTCCCCTTGCACCCCATTCCCTTGCCCCCTTGACCTTTTTGCCTTTAGAAGCCTTTGGATATAGAGCGGTGAGCATGGGTCGTCCATCGTCAATGCGAGTATGGCGGGGCCGGGTTGATGCGGGGAGGGTGGCTGTTCCCGCTCTACGATGCGATCCATTGTTGGATGCTGGAGAGCTGCGGTGAGACCACAGATTGACGAAGTAAGGATATTTCCTTACAATGCAGACATTGCGATCAGGAGAGCCGCCATGCCTGCCATTCACGAAGTTGCCACGCTGACCTCCAAAGGTCAGATCACGCTGCCCAAATCCATCCGGCAGGCGCTGGGTGCCGATACCGGCAGCAAGCTCGCGTTCGAGCTTCGTGGCAGTGAAGTCGTCGTGACCCGCGCCGATGCCGAGCACGAGGACCCTGCCATTGCCGCGTTCCTGACCCTGCTGGCCCACGACATTGAAGCGGGCCGGAATGTGCGCGGCCTGCCCGAGGATTTGGCTCGCACCATGCTGGAGCACGCGGGCCACAAGGTGGAGCTGGGCGATGATTTCGATGAGGACGTGGAAATCTGATGCGACAGCATGGCTGGACACTGCTGTTCCACGACAACCTGATCGAGCAGATGATGAAGCTGCGTGCGGCTGTGCTGCGCGCCCAAGAGAACGACCCGGAAGGGTTCGGATCGAACGCCAACGTCAAGTTCTTCCGGGCCTTGGTTCAGTTGATACAGGACGTGGTGCCGAGTGATCCAGCACGCGACGAGTACCGTCAAGGCAATACCATGGGGCCGGTCTATCGCCACTGGCGGCGAGCCAAGCTCGGAAGGCGATACCGGCTGTTCTTCCGCTACGACTCGAAGGCCAAGATCATCGTGTACGCCTGGGTCAACGATGAGCAGACCCTGCGGTCTTCGGGGAGCAAATCAGACCCCTATGCCGTGTTCGAGAAGATGCTCGGGCGCGGGAACCCGCCGGACGACTGGAGCGCATTGGTAGAGTCAAGCAAACAGGATTGGAGCAAACTGGAATAGGCATTCCTCATGTAGCAGGAGACGACCATGACTACGACAACCCGCATCAGCACTGCAGAACGCATCGGCCGCGCCTTTGGCCGTGGATGGCGCGCTTATGCGCGGGGCGAGCGGCGCACATCGAGCTGGTTGGTATCCAAGGGAGTGCCGGTGGCCGGCACCACCGTGCTGCTGTGGGCGGTCAAGCTGGCTGTGCTGGGGCTGCTGCTATACGTTGCGTTCTGGTTCGCCCTCGTGTTGCTGGGCGTTGTGGCGGCAGGATGGGCTGCTGCTGCCAATACCTCGGATGACGACGAGTGGTCTTTCACCGATCTCACCGAATTGCGCAAGACGCCGGGCTACGATCCGAATCTGTACAACGACACGTCCCACGAGCTATACACCGACGACTGACCGGCCTTGCGCTACTTCAGCTTACCTCCGGTAAGCGCCCCTGCACCCTTACCGCCCGCTTGGCCAGCGCTCTTGCTGCCGTCTGAAAGCCCCTGGATGGCGTGCCCGGCTCGAATTCCAACCCAGGTAAGACTCGCGAGCCAGAATCCCGGCAGTACAAGGAACATCGTCCCCATGACGAAGTTCAACAGCAGATCCCCAAAGGCGTTGTTCATCCCCACGAGTGGATCGAAGTTGGCGTGTGGCCGGTTCCAGCCGAACCCCCAGCCATAAAGCGCATCCAGGATCGTCGAATCGATCCAGCGTGCGAGCTGGAACCAGAAATCGACGAAGAACAGCGCGAACTGCACGACGCTCACAGTAACGACGGTCTTCAGGTCGTAGGTGCCCACAACCAGCACCAGCGGGATGCAGATGACCAGCGCCATCTTGAGCAAGGCGAGCACCATGGGCAAGGCTTGGCGCACCACGTCCATGGCCGGAAACGCGGCAATCGCGCCGACGGCCATCCCGACGTCGCCGGTGGCCCGCGTCACGATGTTCGGCAGGGTCTTGTCGATCTGGCCGCCGTAGTCGGTATAGACGCTGCCCTGGTTCAGTTTCTGCTGCCTCGGCGAGGCGATCGTGCGGATCACCGAGTCGTCCACCTCGGCTCGGCTCAGAAAGCCGGCCCAGCCCGCCAAGCGATTCAGCAGGCTTGCGTCTACCTGCCCCAGCAGGCGTGCGCGCAGGCCATTGCTGCCATCGGCCCACCACTGCCTGCAGGACGGATAACCGCCACCGCTGGCCACTTGCGCAAGCCCCGCGTCGCGGGTGCTGTCGTAGGGCCAGTCATCGCGTGGTGTGCTGGAGCGGTAGCTGTCGTAGTAGCCGCCGGTGTCCGTGAAAAACCTCGACCCGATCCAGGTCACGTCGTGCATCTGCGCCTCATCGAGGTTTGGGCGCTGCATGAACAGCTTGGCGCGCGCCGGTCCGTAGCAGTCTCGCGAGAAATCCGCCACTTCCTGAGCCAGCACCGGGGCGTCGATGCGCGTCGCGTCGATCTCCATCCTCATTTGCCGCAGGTCTGTGCCGCATGGGATCGCTGCCACCGAGGCCCCTGTGACGGCGCGCGAGAGCGCGTGCATGAAGGCCCACCAGACCGGCACCTTCGCCGATTGGTTGTTGAGCGTGCTGAAAGACTGCGACCAGCCGGTCGCCGAGGGTTGTGGCACGCTGACCTGGCACTGCGCCGAGCGCGCGCTGTCGTAGCGGATGGTGTTGAGATCCACGTCGATAAAGGGGATGCCGGCGAACATCACCACCACGATGGCGACGAACACCCGGTTCTCGATGCGCGCAGCCGAGAGCACGCCCTTGTTGCCTTCGTCGGCACCCTCCGCACGGGCCTTCAGCCATTCCTGCACGATGATGGCAATGAAAGGCAGCGCGAAGACACCGCTTGCCACCAGCACCGCCCAGATGCCGTTATGGACAATCCACGACACCAGCGTCAGGTAGTACTCCAGGTAGTCGGTCGTAAAAAGCGTCATGACCCCGATCTCCCCTCAAGCGGCCTGCATCAACAGGCTGGCTTCCAGCGCCACAATGGCGGCGACGCCAGCGATCTCGCTGCGCAACAGTCGCCGCCGCGCCTGCCTATCCGCCCCGCGTTGGGCCTCACGCGCCAGCAGCCGGCGACGCATCCAGACCCAGCCGTAGGCGGTTGCGCCGTACAGGCACAGCCGCCACACCAGGAAGTAGCCCGCCGTGGCCGTCAGCCACAGTTCCCAGTTGGCAACGCTGCCGACGAGGTAAATGCCGACGACGTTGGCACCCACCGCAGCGGCGACGAGCACCACTGCCCACAGCAACGCCTTCGCCGCGCGCAGGCTGAGCTGCCAGCGTGGGCGCAGCCAACTGGCGCGCGGCAGGTTCATGGGTTGCCTCCCGGATTGCCCTTCTGGAGCCGGTCGAGGCGGTCGGGAATGGGATCGCCCTCGTAGATACCGCGAGAGCCAGCCGCGCGCGTGCCGTGGCGCTGGATGATGGCCATGGGCGAGTTATTCGCCAGCTCGCGGCGCAGCTCCAGTTCGGTCTTGAGGTTGCGGATCTCCTGGTCGAGCGTGTCGCTTTCGTGGTTCACGGCCTCGACCGCCAACTGGTTCGCCGCGACGTTGGGCTCCTTCTTGCCGGTCAGCAGGGTACGCTGGAGCAGCAGTGCCTTCTCCAGCACCGACGCCAGCGCAACCTCCGAGGCCAGGCGCCGCGCCAGCAAGTCTTGGTCAGGCTCGTCGCGCAGCGCCTCGATGACGCCGCGGGTGATGGGCAGCGAGGTGCTGCCGGCCGCGCGCAGGTTCCCGAAGGTGGTATTGCGCGTTCCCGAGACCAGTTCCTGCAAGGCCTCCAGCTTGGCCTCGTACTCCTCCTGGATCAGCGGCGTCAGCCCGACGCCGGGCACCGTTTCGGTCTTGGTGCAGGCATCGCAGGTGCGCTGCACCTGTTCCCCAAGAACCCGCGTGGCCCATTCGGTCGCCTGCTGCGGCGAAGTCCAGGTCTGGCAGGACAGGCTCGCGCAACTGGCGGAAGCGATGGACGACGTGTCGGTTACGCTGCGACCGTTGACCAGGTTGTAGCCCGCACGGGTGACGTCGCCGACCACGCGGATGGCCGACTGACCTGCACCGCCCGCGTTGTTGCCGCCTACCCAGGGCACGCCGTCGTTGCCACGGCGCGTCTCTGCCTGCTCAATCGCCGACACGGCATCGGTGCTCGACACCGCATCGCGCAGTGCCATGCCCTCGGCGACTTGGCTCCAGCGAAGCTGTCCGCCAGCTGTTTCGGCCATCTTCTCGGCCATGGCGCGGCACGTCAGCTTGGAACGGTCGAAATCCAGCCGTGCCTGCAGCACGCCGTTGGTCAGCAGGTTGTACAGGCCCGGATCGGCGCGCTGGATGATCAGCGCAGGCAGCGATGCCACCGCGCTGGTGGCGCTCTGGATCACGTTGCTCATGATCTGCTGAAAGCCGTTGGTGACGCCGTTGAGCTGGTTGCGCAGCGTGGTCTGGATGCTCATGTCGCCGCAGATCAGGTTGCTGTTCCAGCCCACGCTGACGCCGATCGAGCGCATGCCGGCCGCACGCCCCATGGACACTGCGCTGCCGCCGCCAATCGAATACATCACCTCGTCGCCGATCACGGAGCCGCCGGTTTGAAAGCCGGTCTGCGCCCACGCCAGGCCGCCGCCAAGAACGAGCGCGCCAGACAGCACCCCGGTCAATACCCCAGTCAATACCGTGGGACGCAGCAGGCGGCACGCCTTGGTGGAGAGGTTTGTCAGTTCAGGACGCTTCATCGCCGTACCCTCATTGGAAATCGACGCTGCCGAGGAACACCTGGCCGCGACGTTCGCAGCACGCATAGGGCCGCCACAGCGCCCAGGCGTAGTCGCCTTGCTGCGCCTGAGTCAGGAAGCCGCTGCGGGGGAAGACCGTGCAGGACGAGGACAGGACGGGCGTGAGTTCCTGCCACTTGCCCGTCGAGCCATCGCCTTCCATCAGCGCGCCGGCAGGCCAATAGCCAGGCCGCGAGTTGGCGAGCAGCGGCTGATAGACGTGGATTTGCCCACGGCGCGTGACGACATCGCCGGCGCGTTGGGCCACCACGGCGCCGGCCTTGTGGTCGTCGGCCTGGTGCAGGAAGCCGCCACGCGGATACACATTGCCCCACAGGTTCATCGTGGTGCGCGCGCCGATCTCGCGCCTACCCGGAATCAGCGCCTCCGGGTAGGCCATCTCGGGCACGTTGTAGCGCCAAGCCAGCGTGTCCAGGGTGCTGAGCAGGTACGGCATGAACGCCGTGCCCGCGCCCTCGCAGAAATAGCCCGAAGACGAGATGAACTGGTTGAACACCTCGACGCCGGGATGGCCGATGACGTCCGCGTTCTTGAACTTGGCGAGATTGTTCTCGTGATCCTCGTTGGTGGTGCCGTCTCCGCCGGCCTGTGCGGACGGGTTGGGCACGCTCATCGCCCGGACTTCGACCCAGGGGTTCTCGCCGGTGTTGCTGTAACTGGATACGACCGCATCGGGGATGTAGTGGCGGACCTTGATGGACGTGCGCACCGTGCAGCCCGTCCAGGTGCAGTAGAGCCAGTAGCAGATGCCGACGACGCGGTATTCGAGGCAGTCCGGCGATGCCACTGAGCCAACGATGGTGGCGGTGTTGAGTGCGTAGCTGCCCGTGGCGCTGAGCAGCAGCACTGAGGCCACGCCCGCGCGCAGGCGGCGCATCCGCTCGAAGGCTCGGGTCATGGCTGGGACCTCCGATGTTGCTCGATGTGCACGACGGCACGGGCCACATCCGGCTCGCCATAGACCACGTAACGCTGATCCACCACGACCGCCGGAATACTGGTGACGCCCAAACTCCAAGCGTCGGTGACGCCCTGGTAGGCGGAAGCGATGCGGCGCTGAAGGTCGGCGCCACCTTGATTCAGTTGGCGCTTGACGATGGCCGTGGCCTGCTCGGGATCGACGGGCAGTTGTGCGGAAAGCTCGGCTTCGATGCGCGGGCCTTCATCCAGCTCAATCAGCCGCTCGCCACCCATGGTCTTGACCGGGTGGCGGCTATCGGTGATGACCACCACATCGGCGGCGAAGGTGGCGGGGCTGAAAACAGCCAAGGACGCCGGTAGTGCAACGGCCAGGCCAAGGGTTCGCCAGCCTGCTGTGAAGCGGAGTAAAGATGCTGGCATGTCGCGTGCCCTGGAAGTTGATCAGAGCCATAGTCGAACGCGAACCCGCTGCGGCCCCAACAAACAATGCGCATCGCGGGCACCCCGCATACCTGTTCGGTGCTGCCGCATGGAAAAAAGCAGAGGCCGAAGCCCCCGCTGTGATCAGTGAACCACGTGCTTTCCTACAAAAGACCCGATTCGGCGAACGAGTACGGCGTGCCCTGACCAATCACGAAATGGTCGAGTACGCGCACGTCGATAAGCGCCAAGGCGGTCTTCAACTGCTCGGTCAGCACGCGATCCGCATTGGATGGCTCGGTGGAGCCCGAGGGGTGCTGATGGGCGAAGATGACCGCAGCGGCGTTCAGTTGCAAAGCGCGCTGCAACACGACGCGCGGATAAACCGAGGTCGCATTGATCGTTCCATGGAACATTGGCTCCACGGCCAGCACGTCGTGCATGCTGTTCATGAATACAACGACGAAGATCTCGTTGGGCTCGGCGACCAGCTTCAAGCGAAGGTAGTCCCTGACCGCAGCGGGCCGTTCAAGACGTGGCCCGGCTTTGAAAACCCGTCGCTCCAGCAGCACGATGGCTTGCTGAACGATCCAGTCTTCGTGCTGAGCGGCAATATCGGAAAGTGACTCCAGGCAGGAGTCATTGATGACGACAGACATGGCGAACCTCCAGACAGGGAAATCGGAGGGCGCACATGCCCCAGGAGGGCAGGCCCTCCAGGGAATGGAACAAGGGAACAAGGTGCATCCATCACCGCTGCTGCGGTGATCGTTCGCGGCCAGGATGCGAGGCGAACGGGTAGCGGTCAGCGCAGCGTGCTGCACCGTAGCCTCAATGACCGCGGGCTACCTGGGCATGTCGCCGACGACGTCGGCAGGCATTTCGGTGGTGGGTGGAGTGGCGGCATCCTCAACCGCCAGCATGTCCATGGCCGACAGCAGTGCATCGCCTTCGATCGGCCCCTGCAGCAGGATCGCCTGGCCGGTCTGGCGATCGTGCAGACGAATCGAAGGCGTCGCGGTCACACCGCCCTTCATGGCGTCCTCGGCCTGAGCGCGAATCAACGCTTCGGGTCGCTCGCTGGCCAAACACTGCTCGACGGCTGGGTTGAGGCCGGGATAACGCAGACCCTCTGGCAAGCCCAGGCCGTCGCTGCGCGTGTGCGCATAGACCCATTCGATGGCCTGCCAGAAGGCCGCATGCCCACCTGTTTCGGCGGCGCACTCGGCCAGGCGTGCCTCGGCGGAGGCAGCCGGTTCGTGCGCGGCCAGCGGCTGGTGCTGCCATTGCAGGGCCACGTCGGTGTTGCTGCCGACCCAGCGCTTGAGTTGCGGAAAGTACGCTCGGCAGAACGGGCATTCGAGGTCGGCATAGAGCGTCAGCGTGAATCGGCCCTCGGGGTTGCCCATCTGCCAGGGCGGGCCGGCTACCTGCGCCGTGCTGATCGGCGCGTGAGCTTGCGATACTGATTCGCTGGGTGCACGGGACACCAGCCAGATCAGCAGCAGTGTGATCAATCCTGCGGCCAGGAACCAGGGCCAGCGCTTGAGCGAGCACCGATGGCGAAACGCCTGCACCGGCATAGGAACGGAAGGAGGTTTCGGTTTCACGGCAGTCTCCGGCGGCTATTGCGGCAGGCCCAAGGCCGGCGACTCGATGCCGCGCGCCTGGTCGATCTTCTCGGCCACCTTGAAGGCCGCATCAAGTTCACTGATGCCGTGCTGCTGCATGAGCTGATAGCGTTCCGCCTTCTCTTCGGGTTCGGTCTGCGCCAACGCCAAGTAGAGGCTCGGCGGCACCGCCCGGAAAAGCACCTCCATCGACTTGGACAGGATGACGCCCTCGGTGAACTTCCCGGCTTCCTTGCGCGCGGAAAGCATCAATGCTTTCTGCGCGGGTGACAGTTCGCGAAACCGGGCAATCTTCTCCACCTCATCGGGTGGCATCGACAGGCAGATCCACCACTCGATCATGTTGAGCATGGGTTCTGCGGCGCGCGGCAGGTCGTCGATATTTTGTGTGGCAAGCCAGAACCAGGCTCCCAGCTTGCGCCACATCTTGGTGATCTTCACCACGTAGGGGGCAAGCAGCGGGTTCTTGGTGATGATGTGTCCTTCGTCGGTGACGTTGATGATCGGGCGACCCAGGTACTGGTCGCGCTCGGCAATGTTGTTCACCGTGCTGATCAGGCTGATGTAGGCAATGGAGAGCTGCGCGTTGTAGCCCTCGCGCGCATAGGTCGCCAGATCGACCAGGGTGATGTCGGCTTCAGGCCACGGCGAGCCGTCGCGGTCGAACATTTCGCCGTCCGTGCCTTGGCAGAACATGTCCATGGCATCGGCCATCTCCAGCAGTCGCACACGCCGCATTTCCGGCAGCGTTGGGTCTTGGCTGCGCGTGCGCAGCGCGTTTCGCACATCGCGCGTGAGCACGGTGCGCTTCTCTCCATCCTTGCTGTGGCAGTGCTCGGCGGCATCGAGGATGCACTGACGAATCAGTGAGCGGTCGGCCCGCGTCATCCGGGCTTCTTCCTTGTCTTCGCCGCCGGTGATCATCAGCCGTGCGGTGATCTCCAATTCGCCCAGCACGTCGCGCTGCTCATCCGCCTCCATGGCCACAGCATCGGGGGGCAGGTCTTCATCCAGCGCATCGGCGTCGAGCGTCTGCACGTCGCTGGGCGTCTCGATCAGCCGCCGCGCATCCGCGAACGGCGCCAGGGTAACGCCCGAGCCCGGCGCAAGCTTGACCCGATTCACAGTCAGACCCAGGCGCCGGGCAAAGTCGCTGAACAGGCCGAAGCTGTTGCCGGCCTCCACAATGAACAGCCGTGGCCGGTAGATCGCCGTGACCTGATTCAAGAGGTTGTTGAGGGTCGCCGACTTGCCCGAACCCGTCGGGCCGAACAGAAACAGGTGGGCATTCATCTGCCGATCCAGGCGGTTGAGCGGATCAAAGGTGATCGGCCCGCCGCCGCGGTTGAACATCGTGATGCCGGGGTGCCCCGTACCCTGGGCGCGGCCCCACACGGGCGAGAGGTTCGCCGCGTGCTGGGCGAACATCAGTTGCGTGTACCACCGGCGCCGATCCTGGCCAGGGTTGTAGCAGCACGGCAGCCAGCGCAGGTAGCTGTTGAGCGGCGCCACCTCGTCGTCCTCGCGCACCGGTTGCAAACCGGCGTTGAGCATCACGTTCGCCAGATCCAGGCCGCGCCGGTCCAGTTCCGCCTCGTCGCGGCCGCGCAGATAGAACGCCAGCGTGCCCCGGTAGAGTTTGTGCGCGCTGCCGATCAGGGAACGGGCTTCATGCACGTCCTTGAGCGTCTGCTCGGACGCCAGGGTTTCGCCCACGGCCTTCTTCGCCAGATGATTGAGATCCGCTTCGAGAACATCCTGCGGCGTGGCGACCAGCGTCAGGCAAAGGGTGGTGTCCTCGGGCATCTGGTCGAACAGCGTGTTGATGGCGTCCCCTTTGCGCGTCTCGCCGGTCAGGTGCCCCGTGCCCGGCGGCATGCGCAGGCGGTCGGTGATCAGCACGCGGTGCGGCATGCTGTCGAAATGCCAGGTGCCGTGCGCCACGTCGGTACGCGGCTGGCCGAAGAACAGCCGCTGGCTGAAATCCCGCCCGCTCGCCAATTCGATCTCGCCGTCCTCGCCGTCCTCCGCACTGTCGGGGTAGCGCGCCAGTGCATAGAAGCGCTCCCGGTCTTCGGCCCCAGGCCCAAGCAACGTGGGGCGCGGGTTGAACCAGCGCAGCAGCCAGTCATGAACATCCGCAGCCAACATGCGCCGGGCCTGAATGCCGGCGTTCGCCAGTCCGCCGCACAGGCGGTCGCAGACGATATTGAGCATCTGCTCAGGCGTCTGCCCGCGACGGCTGTTCTGCCCTTGCCCGGTCACGCGGCGATAGACCACCATGCGCACACGCCGGGTCTGGCCGCGCCAGCGCAACCGCGTGACTACCGTGTCCTCGAACAGGCCGCCCGGCTTGGCCACCGCGCGTAGGTGGTGGCCGAAGAAGCGCAGGTAGAACTCGCTGAACGCCGTATCACGGGCGCGCGGCTGCACATAGTCGCGCAGGGTCTGCATGTACTGGTCGAAACTGGGCTCGTCCTGAGCGTAGAGCTGCAGCACCCAGGGGTTCTCGTCCAGTTCATCGAAACTGTCCTGCAGCGCGTTCTCCAAAGCATCGCGGGCCTGCGCGAGCCAGCCAGGTTCCCGGCCTTCGGTGCCCAGCGGCACCAGCTCGTAGAACGCCGCCACCGATTGCCCGTCCTCCAGCAACATGGCCTTCGACTGTGGCAGGAACTCCACCCAGGGCAGCAGTTCCACGAACGACGGCGCGACCTCGTACAGCGCCTGCTCGTCTGCCATGGTCGCCGGCCTGCGAGCTTGCACCACCGCGCCAGGTTCGGGGAGGCCGGCCTGGTGCAGTGCCTCGACGTGGCGCTGCCAGCCGTCCGGCTGCTCGTCATCGGCAGCGCCGGACGCGGCCAGCTTCGGCCAGGGGAGTTTCCAGCGCATCAGTAGTCCTCCACGCGCTCGCCTGGCATGGCGTACTGCACGCGCTGGTACAGCGGGAACACGGTCGTATAGCCCGGAATCGGCACCGGGTCGGTGCCCGCCAAATGGGGATACACGTACATCACGAGGTCGGGGTTGGGCAGGCGCTGGAACTGGCGATAGACCTCGTTGCGCGCCGTGCGCGTATAGCGCATCTGCTCGGCGGGCGCGGCCTGCACGTCCACCTCTGTAAGGGGCCGGCGCAGGCTCTGGCGCGCATCGAGCAGTTGGCGGCCGGCATTCCGTCCGGCCGCGCCACCGCCGTCGCCGGCCTCCTGCTGCCAGATGTCCATCATCGTGCGGTCACCGTGGGTCAGCAGCTTTTCCTTGCTGGTGGCGCAGCCGCCGAGCAGCGCGACGGCTAAGGCCAGCGCCAGGCCTTGAGCCCAGCTATTCAAGTTCGAGAGCATGGCTTTCTCCTGCGCGGTGATCGACCTTGCGGCCTTCTGGATCGAAGTCGATGGCGAGCGGCTTTTCGAGGTGGACGGCGACTTTGGCACCGGGCTGCACATAAACGGCAGCGAAGGCCTGGCCGTAGAGCTTGTTGACCCAGCTCGACATGTCCTGAACGCCACTGGCGAGAATCCGGCCCACGGCTTCCTGGCCGCTGATGCCCACGCTGCCGATGGAGCCGTCGGCGCCGACATAGGACGCCCTGCCGCTGTCGGATTCGATGAGCGAGGCCACGCCTGCGCCAGCCGCCGTGATCAGCGCCTGGGTGCCGAGGTACTGCTGCGCATTGCTGCGCCGCTCGCCGCTGACACAGGGAATGCCATGCGGGTCGCTGATCCAGCCCAGGCCGTCACGTTGTTGGTTGTTCTGCTGGTTGCCCTCGCGATCCTCGGGAATGGTGCGGATGGTCCCGTCATGGAACACGAAGGTGATGCTGCGCACCTGGCCGCGCACGCACGAGAGCGTCCAGTCGCCCGATGCGGTGCCGGAGAACACGGCCCCGGCCACATCGGGGATGTAGATGCCGTTCGCGGTCAAATTGTCCGGCCCGACCAAGACCTTGAAGGGGTATGGATCGTTTACCGTGCCGTCGATCGGCACGCGGCCAATCAGCGCCGTCATTGCCACCGACCCCATCAGCGTCGAGTTGGTCGGCACGGTATAGACGGGCATCGCGCTCTTGACGCCAGCCGCGCGTGCGCCCGCGTTTGCCACGGTTTGCGCTGTGGTTTCCAGCGTGCTCTGCGAGGAGCCGAAGCTGGTGGGGAAGTTTATGCCGCCATTCGACCTGCCGCGTCCGTCGCTTTGTTTCGCGTCATCAGGCTCCACCCAGCGCATACCGCCTTCCATGCCGGCCTCGTCGCCGTCATGCAGGCCCAGCCCCACCGGCAAATCGGCATGGCCGCCGCCACGTCCGCCGATGCTGTCCAGGCGTTGCTGCAGGTCGGCGAGCAGCCCCTCGGTCTGCTGGCGCGTGCTGGCTGCCTGCTGCTGGTCGCGGCGCAGGTTGGAGCGCTCGGATTCGAGGGCCGAATTAATGCGTTGGTCGATGGCGTTCTCGCGCTGGCGCAGCCGCTGGTTCTCTTCACGCTGCGACCTGTTGTCGGACAGCGCGGTTTGAAGCTCGGTACGCAACTGCTTCACCTGGGCAACGAGTGTTGCCACGGTGTCGCGCGGGGTATCGCCCTCGATGCCCAGCGCCTTCATTTCCTCCGGCGTGAGCCTGCTGCTGCCATCTGCGGTGGGCGGCGCCGACGCACCGCCACCGGAGAACAGCCGGATGGCGACGAACAGCACCAGCAGGGCCACGGGGATCAGCAGCCACTTCAGGAGTCCGTTACTGCGCATGGCGGGCCTCCCTGTCGTCGCTGGCTGCTGCTTTGGGCTGCGGGAGATGCACAGCGGGGTCGAAGCGATGGATCGTCGGCAGCAGCGATTGCGCGAGGCCGTTCCCGCGCGTCACCAGGTACAGGACGGTGGTGTCCTCGGGGGTTCCGCGCGGGCCAAGCGCCTCGTGCTGGAAGGTGGCGGTGAGGAAATCGCCTTGCAGCACGCGCGGGTCGAGCGTGGCCCAGCCGGCGCTGGTGTTGGTCAGGCGCACGGCAGTGACCCACTGGTCTTCCAGGCGCCACGAGGCGAGTGCGACCGCGCGTGCCGGCAAGGTCGGCATCAGCGTGCCGAGGTCGAGGTCGCTGCGCAGGTTGACCCGCATAACGCCTGGCAAGGGTTCCACAGTGCGCAGCGGCGCGTAGAGGTTCTGCGCAGCAAAACGTGTCAGCACGACGGGGATTGGCGTTTCGCGCCGCGCCGTCCGGGTACCCGCCTGATCCTGGGCGCGCGCCTGGGGCGCATCGGCACCGTCAGGCTGATCGCCATACCGTGCCGGTGTGCTGTTGCCCTCGACGATGCGTACCGGTTCCAGCTCGGCTTCGCCGTCCTTGGGCGGCTCCGCCGCAATGTCGAGCAGGATCAGCGCGCCGGTGTCGGCGTCCTGCAATTGCAGCCGTGTAGGCTCGATCGGCTCGCTGGCGCGCAGGTACACCGCGCCGCCCGCGCTCTGCACGCGCAAGCGCTCACCGACGCCTGCGGGAACGCCCACGCGGACGTTTCGGTCGATGAACACGATGCGCTCCTGGCCGACCTTCAACGGCACTGCCAGCGGCATGCGCTCCCACCGCAGGATCTCCACCGCCTGGACAGCGGGGGACACGACCACTGCGGCGGCCACGGCCAGCAGCCCAAGCAGCGCGAGTACAGGATGCTTCATGGGCTTCATGGGGAATTACCTCCTTGAGGCGCTTGCGGCGTCAGGCCACCAGGCACCGGGCGCGTCGGCTCCGGGGTGCTGATGCGCTGGGGCGTGCCCTCGTAGCAGTCGAGTACCAGGCCGAACGGGTTGCGGGCGGGATCGACATCCACCCGCGCGACCTTCACGGGGTAGCGCACCAGGGCGCGCTTGACCTGCTCGGCGCCGTAGTACTCGTCGGCGCTGATGTCCAGCGTCACCACCCAGTCGCGGTCGGAGATCACACGCACGCGCGCCGTGGGGTTGTCGCCATAGCTGCGACCGGGAATTTCGTAGATGCCACGCACCCGCTGGCGCAGCTCGCCCGTGCTGCGGCGGTAGTCGTAGTCCGCCTTGAGGAATGCCTGGCAGGACGGGGTGAGGTACGGCGAGAGCGTGTGGAGGTTGCGCGGGTAATCTTCTTCGCCATTCGTCGGCCAGCGATTGAGCGTCTGGAACACGTAGAACGTGAACGCATAGACCGATTCAGGCGGTACTTCCCACCACTTGCGGGTACTGCCGGAGCGCAGGTCAGGCGGAACGTGGATGGTCAGGTCGCGGGGAGCGCTCCACCAGCCTCCGCCCATGACCAGGGCGACGACGACCAGCGCACCCGCGCCGAGGCGCAGCGTCTTGATGTGCGCCTGCAGGTGGGTGATCTCGTTCTTGAAGCGGCTCATCGCGCGCCCCCGTGCGTGCCCCTGCGGGTAGTCCAGAAGCCAGAGCGCGAGATCAGCACATGGCCGCCCATCCAACCGGCCATCAGCGGATGGCGCGTGGCGATGCGCCATTGCAACTGCCGGTACAGCCAGGTGTCGGGACGCCCGCGTTTGAGACGGCGCAGGATGCCGCCGCCGATGAACACGCCCAGCGCCACGCCCAGGACGACGAAGGTTGGCGCGATAGCGATCGTGCGGAACACCCACGACAGCGGCGCGCCGACCACCAGGCCGGCGGCGCCGGACAGGCCGCAGCAAATCCACAACTCGTCGGCGGTGAGGCCGCGCACGACCACTGGGTGCCTGTTGAGCCGGTGTGGAAGGAATGTGACCGTCCCATCGGCACGGACATGCTGTTGCTCGGACATGGCCCGTCCTCGCTTACAGGATGCCGGTGGCTTCGGTGAGCAGCCAGATGCCGATCACGAGCAGGACGGCGCCGATGGCGACCGTGAGACCGAACTGGCCCCAGGTCTTGCGGCCGGTGTGGATTTCCGCGTAGGTGCCGTAGGCGTGGTAGCACACGCCAATGAACATCGACGCCACCACCAACAGGGCCACGAGCATGATGATGTCGTAGCCGTAGTTCCTGATCGTTTCCATGATGCCGCTGCCGGCGCCGCGGGTCGGGTTTTCCAACTGCGGCAAACCCTGCGCGAACGACAGCGCGGGCAGCGCGGCAGTGCCCAGGGCCACGACGGTGCGCTGGGCAAGACGGGAATTGAGGATGCGGTTTTGCATGGTGATGCCTTTCAGGTCAGGAGAGGAGGAAGAAACTCAGGACGAGGTACATCGCGACGAAGCGGATGCAGACGCCGAGGAACTGGCGCTGGTTGAGGCGGCTCTCGGACCACCCCACATAGGCCGTTCGGATGGCCCAGACGCCCCAGACGAGCAGGACGGCGAACACAACGCCGACCAGGACAGTCGCCATCGCGGAAGGCGCGATGCCGCTGTTGGCTTGAAATGCCGAGACCTGGGCGCCGTTCATGGCTTGCCCTCCGCAGTCGCCAGCGGCGATGGTTCAGCGACCCGTTCGGTGCGGTAGTCGCCGGCCAGTTCGGCAGGGTCGCGTGGCTGGGCGCGCGACGGGGTGAAATGGACCTGGATGCCAGCGCGCACGCGCGCCAGGTCAGCCAGTAGCCGCGGGTAATCGAAGTGGTAGCGCTCGCCAGGGATGACGGGGGCATGCGCGGCGCTGTGCGCGACGGTGCGCTCCAGTGCGTCGAGCTGGCGAAGTGCCGCGACCAGTTCCTGGCGCTGCGCCGGGGACTCGGCCAGCGCCATCGGGGATTGGCCCAGCAGGAAGACCGTCACAAGAAAGGCGGGCACGCCGCGATGCGCGGCGTGCAGCCAGATCGTAGCCAACATCGCACTATTCCTTCCGCTAGATCAGCGATGCGGTGATCTTGGTAAAGAGGCGATTTTTCTGCTGCAAAAAATAGGAACCGCGCGGCGACCGGGTTGTGGATTGCCTGCGAACTCACCACTGGATAGTGGTCACCGACAGCCGCCTATTGGTAGAATTGAGCAAACTTGGCAAGTGACGGCTATGAAAGACCAACCGAAATGGTTTTCAGATGACTGACGCCGAAAGCGAAATCCTCACGCTTGAAGAGGTCGCGGCATACCTCAAAGCCGGCAAGCGGACGGTCTATCGCCTGGCTCAAAGAGGAGAGATTCCGGCGTTCAAGTTGGGAGGGACGTGGCGTTTCCGGCGATCCGAACTGGATAGCTGGATCGCCAGCAGCATCAGCAAGATGAAACTGGAGACGGACTGAGTCTGGAAAAGCCAGCAGCCGAGTAACGCCTGAGACACATGGGGGAGACCGCAGTTGACGACAACGCAGCTCTTGACACCGCATCAACGTCAGTACGTTGCGTGGCTGCTCACGCGCCGTGCGGCGGGCGACTCCGTGGAATCGCTGGCCTCAACACTGGTCGACTCGCAGGTTGATCTCAATCCACATCAGGTCGATGCCGCTCTCTTCGCATGCCGCAATCCCCTTTCGCGTGGTGTGCTCCTTGCTGACGATGTGGGGCTCGGCAACTCCAGTAGCAGATCGAAGGGCGCACGCTGTTCACTGTTGAGTGGGAGCTGAAATAAGGATGAAGAACATGCCAAAAACTCAGCTTAAAAAGCTGATCGTTGAAAAGTTCCGCGCACTGAATAACGTGGAAGTCGAATTTGGCGACCACATCACAGTCATCTGTGGAAAAAATGGCACGTCCAAGTCATCCATTCTTGGTATTGCTGCGCAAATTTTCAACTTCGAGAAAGACTATTTCAAAGACTCAGCGCTTTCGTTCCGGCAAATCGCTGGTGGCCCGTTCAAGTCCCAATACAGCGAGCATTTCAGAATTTCTGATCAATTTGACCAGCCCGGTTCGATGACGGTCAACATAGAGCTGCACGATGGATACACAGATCAGAATGCGACCGCAAAGCTCGAATTGATGAAGCGGGGCAAATCGCCCAGACCAGTAGTTCGCAACAACAGCACTGTCGAAAAGGGGGAGAATACAAGTCGCAACTTCACGCATCCGGTAATTTTTCTGAGCCTCAAAAGGCTCTACCCGATTGCAGACCGGGACTACAAGGTCATTGATTTCGATTACCTGAAGAACCACAAGTCACAATTTATTGGATTGACCAATGAGCTACTCAACCGTCAATCTTCCTTGGCAACAGGAACGGAAGGAACCATCAGTTCTGCCGTGGCGCATGGTGACAATTATGATCAAGAATCCGTTTCCGCTGGTGAAGATAATGCCGGTCAGATCATCTTGGCGTTGATGTCATTCCGCAAGTTAAAAGAGGAATACGCCGACTACAAGGGTGGTTTGTTGCTGATAGACGAAGCGGATGCCGGGCTGTTCCCAACGGCACAGGCGAATTTGTTGAAAATTTTGGACAGGGAATGCAAAGACCTGAATCTTCAGGTCGTGATGACTTCCCACTCGCCCACGCTGATTGAGTACGCCTACCAGCAAAGCCAGCAATACCGCCGGAAATACAAAACCATCTATCTGAGCAACACGTTTGGTGGTGTGCAGGTGATGCAGGACTGGTCTTGGGTTCAGATCGGTGCGGACATCAACACTAGAACCGTCGCGGCAGGGGCAGACGAAAAGCTTCCCAAGGTCAATGTTTACTTCGAGGACAAGGAAGCGGCCGATTTCTTCGCTGCCCTGATGAATCGGCAATTCATCAAGAAGTTTACGAACCCGCTGCCGGAAATCACCTTGGGTTGTTCAAACTACCTTCAGCTGATCGACAAGGGAGTGACGGAGTTCTCCGAAAGAAGCATCGTGTGCCTGGACTCGGATGCTGCTCAGCAGGTTGGCAGGAAGAACCCGAAGACCGTAGTTCTTCTTCCGGGAAAACTGCCTCCCGACCAGCTGATTTTCGAATATCTATTCAACCTCTCTGCCGGGGATGATTTTTGGCGAAACGATTTAGGGTATGCCCGCCCCAATTTCACCCAATCAGCCGCGGAAGTCATTCGTGAATTTGCCATCAACGGGAATCAAGCTGATGTGAAGACAAGCATCGCAGCATACCAAGGTGGAAGTAAGTCGCGAGAAATCTTCAAGCGCTTCTACAAAGATGCTGAATTTCAAAAGCTTGTTGCCTTGGCATCCAAGCCATACAACCCGTGGAAACACTGGATTGAAAACAATCAAGATGCTTGCAATGAATTCTTGAAAAAATTCGAGTTGGCCCTTCGCGGCGTGATGAGCGGCGGCTATGCTGTTGATGGTGGCAAGTTGGTCGCATTGAAAGTAAAGCTGAAGGGGAGTTAGTCATGTATTCCAACAAGCTGTATAGCCCATTGCGCTATCCAGGTGGCAAAGCGCAATTCGCGCCCTTCATTGCTGAAGTGATGCGGCAGAACGGCCTCGTCGGTGGTCACTACTTGGAGCCGTATGCAGGCGGCGCCGGCGTGGCGCTGGAGTTGCTGTTCCACGGCCACGCTAGCCATATTCACATCAACGATGCCGACCCGGCGGTGTATGCCTTCTGGGTTTCTGTCACTAAACATTCTTGTGCTCTGCTGAATCTGCTTGAAGCCACGCCCATCACCATCGAAGAGTGGTTCAAGTGGCGAGCAGTCTTGCGCGGCGATGTCAAAGCCAGCATGGTCGAGAGAGGATTTGCAACTCTGTTCATGAACCGAACAAATCGCTCCGGCATTCTCAAGGCCGGTGTTATCGGTGGCAAGAACCAGGATGGCGAATACAAGCTGGATGCGCGCTTCAAAAAAGACGTGGTTGCAGCTCGCATTCAAGAAATTTCCAAGCGTGCGGAAGACGTTACCGTGTATTGCGAGGATTCTCTTCAACTTCTCAAGCGGTGCTCTGAATTCCTGCCGAAGCAGTCTCTGATTTACCTTGACCCGCCTTACTACGTCAAAGGAAAGGGCCTGTATCGTAATTATTACGAGCATGACGACCATGTGGCGATTGCCAAAAAGCTACAAAAAAATAGCTTCAAGTGGCCTTGGGTGGTCTCCTACGACAACAGCGAGGAAATTTGCGCTATGTATAAACTCAGTCAATCGCTCAGCTATGGCTTGAACTACACGGCACAGCGCCGGTATGTGGGAAATGAGGTGATGTTTTTCAGCCAGAACCTTGTCGTACCGGACGAGCAAATTCCTCAGGCCAAGGCTTTTGCTTGAGGACCCAACACAAAAATCGTTGATGAGCAGCAAACAATAACTAGAACTGACATGGCGGCGCTCGAACCCCAATACATGGCCATTCTGAAGAAGGTGCTGGCGGATCAAGCCTGCGAAGGGGCAGTTCCAGATCTACTACAAGCTCGGCACCGAGCAGCCGGAGTACATCCCCGACTTCGTAGCCGAGACGGACGCGACCATCTTCATGGTGGAGACCAAGGCGCGCGCCGACATCAGCACGCAGGAGGTGCAGGCCAAGGCCGCAGCCGCCATGCGGTGGTGCAAGCACGCTTCAGACCACGCGGCGAACGTCGGCACCAAGCC
This sequence comes from Achromobacter sp. Marseille-Q0513, assembly GCF_018195695.1. Classification (NCBI taxonomy): domain Bacteria; kingdom Pseudomonadati; phylum Pseudomonadota; class Betaproteobacteria; order Burkholderiales; family Alcaligenaceae; genus Achromobacter; species Achromobacter sp. Marseille-Q0513. The sequence goes on from NZ_JAGTJY010000001.1 coordinate 99,165, forward strand.
CTGAAAATACCTGCTGGTGCCCCATGATGAGGTCAACGAGTCGAAACTGCTCGCGGATTACCTGCGCTATGAGGTCAAGGCGTAGTCGAACGGCCGCTGTTCCCCCACGGAGATTCCGATATGAGTCGTGCTCATCTGCGCTTCCAGGTAGATTCCCGCCTCGCCACATTGTTGAGTCAGGAATATTCCTCGTCCGAGCGAGCGCTGAAGGAACTCGTTGACAACGCATGGGACGCCGACGCGGAGCAGGTAGCGATCCTCCTCCCCACGCCCCTGAGTGGCGACCCTCTCGTTATCCAAGATGACGGCACTGGCATGACCGAGGAAGAACTGCGCCGCCACTATCTGTCGATCGCATCTGATCGGCGCTCGCGGCGCGGTGAGCGCACGGCCGGAAAAAATCGTTTGGTCAAGGGGCGTAAGGGCATCGGCAAGTTCGCCGGGCTCATGGCCGCAGCGGTGATGGCGCTTGAAACCCGTGCGCGCAGTCGATCATGCCGCATTATTTTGCGCCTAGACGACCTTTCGCAAGTCGACGACATTGAACAGCTGAATATCAGCCTGCAGAGCGAGCCTTGTGGGCCGAACCTGCACGGCACGACAATCACGCTGAGCGATCTTCATCAGGGTCTGGCTTATCCGGATGCCAATAGGCTGCGCCAGATTCTTTTGCAGGACTATGGGCGACAGGATGACTTCGCAATCTCGATCGATGGCAAGCGGCTTGACGTCGATGATGTCTCCGGTAGCTATTCGGAGCATGAAGAGGAGCTTCCACGTGCGGGCAAGATAAAGCTGCGTTTCTCCATCAGCGATGGCAAGTCTGGCTTGCGCCAGCCTGGCGTTACTCTGCGTGTAGACGGCAAGGCCGTAGGGCGGCCTGGGTTCTTCGGCCTTGATCGACGAGATGACTTTCCAACCAAGCTGCTGCGAAAGCTCTACGGCGAGATCGAAGCAGATGGACTACGCGACCACATCACAGCGGGCTGGGATGCGGCGGTCGAGAACAGCGAACTTCTGAGAGAGGTTGAGGGCTACGTCCAGCCCATCTTGCGAGAAGCCTATGAGCAGCAATACCGGCGCGAAATTCAGTTAGCGCAAGCCCGCTTGCAGCGAGCGATCCTCACGCGCTTGTCGGCTCTGCCAGAGCACAAACGTGTATTTGCTGATCGCGCGATCAAAAAGATTCTCGACAAATATTACGGTGAGCCGGAGAGCAAAGTCGAGCCGGTGGTGAATGTGCTGTTGGAAGCGATGGAGCGTTCTGACTACCGCATCCTTCTGGAGCACATCGCAGAAGCAACACCGGGCGATGTCGCTGGGGTGGCTGAGCGCCTAGATGAATTTGGCTTGGCAGAGATGGCCTTCCTTGTACAGCAAGCGACGGCTCGTCAGGTCTTCCTTGATCAACTGGACGCTCTCGCTCGTGACACCGCTACGACGGAGGCAGTCGTGCACAGAGCCCTGGAACGAAACCTATGGGTATTTGGCCCCGAGTACTCGCTATTTAGCTCGAACAGTACGTTGCGGAGGCAAGTGGAAGATATCCTGGGCAAGACCTACAAAGGTGAAAAGGCTGACAGGCGCCCCGACCTTCTCCTCAACGAAAACCTCGGTGGACAGTATCTGTTGATTGAGTTCAAGCGGCCGAACCATGCGCTGAATCACGATGACTACGTACAAGCGATCGGTTACAGGCACGAATTGGCAAAGTATTTTTCTTCTTCAATTCAGGTTCTGCTCGTTGGCGGCAGTCGCTCCCCCGACTTTCCTACGGACAATCGTGAGCCGCATGTTGAAGCTCGGATTTTTGGTCAGGTTATTTCCACCGCGCGGCGGCAAGTTGAGTGGCTGCTTCGAACGGAGTCTTTATGATTTCTATCAATGGTTTGAATATGGAATGAATTCCGCACGAGAATCATGCACCACACGCGATTTGCTTATAAGTATTTCTTAAAACTGCCCGCGGTCAGGCTCACGGCCAGCCCCAGCAATCCGGCGCTCGGCAGCAGGATCAGCAGCGGATGCACGGAGATCGGCAGCGCCAGGTACGTGACCCAAGGCAGCACGGCCAGCGGCATCAGGCTCGCTTTCGCGCGGTGGTAGATGAAGCCGGACTCGCGGCCCGCGCCGAACCGGCGCACGTCACGCCTCACCAGACCGTCGATCAAGCCGACGAATGCCGCCGTGAAAATCAGTGGCAGCGTGAGCGCCAGGATCAGCAGGCGCACGAGGAAAGTAAGCGTCGTGAAGGCTGCGGCGATCAAGTAACTCTCCGTCCAGACATAGACCTGGCTGATGAAGTAACGGAAGTTCCGCGCCTGTCCTTGGCTGGGCGCACGGGCGCGCTCTGCGGTCTGGCTCATGCGCTCCAGCAGCCCTGATCGCACGAATACCCATTCATAACCGGTATCCACCAGCGCATGCGCCGTGCGCCCCGGCTCCTGCACGACCACGCTGCGCGTGAAGTGCTCGGACAGGTGCCCCAACTCGTACTGCAACATCTGCTGGGAGTGCTGCCAGCCCTGGTCTTTCCAGAACAGGTGCATGCCGATGCACTCCATCAGGATCGAGAACAGCAGCGAGCCAACCAGTACCCCGAGCAGCCGGAACGGCAAGGTGATGGTGCCGACGATCAGGCCCTGGCGGCGGTTCTGCTCGCGCTGCGCAGTGGCTGCGGCATCGCTCATGGCGCGGTCTCTTCGTTGGCCGTGCCGCCCGTGTCGGTGATGGGTGTGGCGTTGGCCGCCTCATCGAGCAGGTCGTCCGGCAAGGCCGCGTCCTGCAAGACCGGGGAGCTGGTGAACTCCCACCACTGCGTGGCCTCGCTGTAGCTCTGACGCATGTGCCCAGCCAGTTGTTGCAAGTCCTCCGGCATCACCTCATCCGGGTCGGGCGCCGGCAACGGCATGCGCACCTTCCAAAGCTGGCCACCCTGCAGCAGCGCGAAGCACTGGCCTTTGGGCAGGCCGACGACGTGCGATGGCTCGATCATCGGCACGCTGGACATGCTGATGCGGTCTTGGGTGTTCGACGTAAAGTCCGTTGCGCCGCGAATGTCTGAGCTGTCGGTCGCGCCGCTGACGATGGTGGTCGTATAGACCTCGACCTTCGGCAATTGCCGGGTCAGCAATTCAGCGGTAGCCGTCTCGCGCACGCGCAGCATGAACAGGTTGTTGAAGTTGCCGATCACCTGACCGGCCTTCGCCCGGTTGCCGATGCGGGCTTCGATGTCCGAGAGGGTCTGCGTGTACGCGGTGACTTGCAGTCCAGCGCCGCCGCCCTTGTTGATCAGCGGCACGAACTCATCGCCCATCAATTCGTTGAACTCGTCGGCGTGGACGTTGATCGGCACGCGCGAGCCAGCCGATGCGCCCGGCAGGCCGTCGTCGATCCCGTGCTTGTAGATGTGGCCTGCGACCGAAACCAGGTCGGAGAACATGGAATTACCGACCGCTGCGGCGACCTCGGCGTCGGACAGCGCATCCAGGCCGGCATAGACCACGGCGCGCTTTCGGATCACCTGCATCCAATCGAAGATCGGGCGTGGGTCGGCCAGGTCGGAGTAGTTCGGGGCCAGAAGCTGGGCGATCTTGCCGCTGGTGAGCTTCTCCAGCAGCGGCAGCAGCGATGCGACGATCTTGTCGAAGTAGGTCTTGTCGTAGCGCACTGCCGAGCGCAGGCCATCGAGCACCGGGTCATAGTTGCGCGCCTGCGAGAGGTACTGCTCCAGCGCCACCACGCGCTTTTCGCGCCCGATCATGTTGCGCGGGATGTTCTTCTCGTTGAGCTTGGCCTCGATCTGGACGATCACCTCCCAGGCCTTGGGCTCGTTCTTGGCGAAGTAGTGTTGGGCGTACTCGATGAACAGCGCGTCGATGTTGATCACATGGCGCTGGATCAGCATGTAGTCCGGGCGCTGCCCCAGTTCCACCAGGGCGCGGGCGATGATGTTGACGAAGCGCCACGCAAACTCGCGAAATGCCGCGCTGTTGCCTTCCCCGGAGAGCTGCCCTGCAACACGGGTGGCCACTTCGCTGATGCGGCCGAAGCGGCCCACCGCGTTGTAGCGCGCGGAAATGTCCGGCCAGCCCAAGTGGAAGACGTAGAACTCGCCTTCGCGGCCCGCGCGCTTGGCCTCGACGTACATCCGCTTCAAAAGATCGGCATCGCCCTTGGGATCGATGACGATGACGACCTCGTGCTCGCCGTCGGCGTTCTTGCGTCGAATGTCCTGGGTCACGAACAACTCGGCCAACCGCGTCTTGCCCACGCGCGTGGTGCCTAGCACCAGCGAATGCCCGACGCGCTCACCCAGCGGCAGGCTGACGTCCACCTCGTCGGGTTCGATGCCGTGCAGGCGCGGCAGGCCGCCCACAGGCGGCAGCGGGCGCACCGGGTTGAAAGGCACATCCCAGCCCGTGAGTGCGGGCAGCCGGGACAGCGGGAACGGCGCGAACTCCAGCCGCTCCTCCAGCCTGCGCGCCAGCGAGTAGGCCGGCGTTGGCTCGACGTAGAGGCGGAACTCCGGTCGGTACGTCTGCATCAGCCGATGGGTATGTTTCTGCTCCCACAGAAACCCGCGCCCCACGAACAGACGCTGCTGGCTGACCGGCACGTCCTTGCTGGTCATCACGTAGCGCGGCAAGCGGCGAATGTTGCGCCGGTAGCGCAGGATGACGCGGGCATCGCGGTAGCGGATGGCACCGTAGATGCAGAACGCCAGCGCACTGCCGACGCCCATGGCGGGGCTCAGCGCGAGCGACCACGGGGCCACCAGGGACAGAAACGCGGCGCCTGCACACGCCGCGACGGTATAGAACTCCACCGCTGGACGCAGCAAAACCTCGACCGGCTGTTTCCCCGACATGGCTTCATTGCTCGATGCCGGTGGCTGTGATCAGCACCGGGTAATGCTGCAGACCCAGGCGCTCAGCCAAGTCGTCACCGGCCACAGGCGCAAGGGCTACGCCCGGCACCAGGGCACGCAGCCGTGCCAGGCCCTGCATGGTCTCGACGTCAACCACCAGGCCCACCGCGCCGCGCTCGCGCAGCGATGTTGCCAGGCGACGAAGCCAGGCGTGGGAAGCCTCGTCGTCGCCGACGACCACGAAAGGTCGCAGGCCCGGTGCCTCGATAACGCGCCGCGCGACGGTGCCAGGCGTGAGCTTGGCGCTGCGCACCGGCAACATCGCGGCCTCATCCATGGGCGTAGCGGGCACCGGGAGCATCGGGATGGGCGGTCGGGCCGGAGCATCGGCGCGCGGCTGAAGGTTCAGGGCCTCGTAGTACGGCAGCGCCGATGTGCCGCCACGGTCTTCGACCACGATCAGCGGCTCGCCGGCACGCGAGGCCAGCGGCAGAGCCGCCAGTAGCACGAGCAGGCCCTTCAGCGTGAGATTGGTCAGTTGGAACTTCGTCATGGGGATTTCTCCTGGTGCGCGACGAGTGCCGCAGCGGTTGGGCGCGTGCCCTGCACGCGGGCAAGATGGCGCGACACGCTGCGCCGATAGTGGGCGGCAGGCTCTCCACCCGCAGGACGGTGGTAGCGACCGATCGCCAGCAACCAGTCCTCGCCAGCGGTGTGCTGCTCCTTCAGGATTTCAGCGGCGATGGCGAGGTTGCGGTATGGGTCGAGCAGGTCGCACGGACTGACGTAGCGCTGCTGGTGATAGCCGAGGTTGATCTGACCCAGGCCCGCGTCGATGCGCGTGTGCGGCGTGGAGCGCATTGCCTGCTGCAAACCGGCGCATGCGTCGGCGCGTGTGGCGAAGCGGCGCGACTGACCGGCGACGTTGAGCGACCACGGCCACGGGACGATGCGCCCGTTGCGGCGGATGCCGCTCTCCTGCAAGGCCACCGCGTAGAGCACCGACGGGGGGATGCCCGCGCGCTGAGCGGCAAGCTGATAGGCCGGTGGCGGAATCTCCTGGGCATGGGCGGCGCAGGCGCACAGGCTCGCCGCGAGCGCCAGTGCGCGCAAGCACTGCGAAACGGAGGTGGCCGTTACGGCTGGCGCTGCCATTGGCCGTTCACCTCGCGCACGACTGCTGGAAGATCGCCGGGCAAGCTCAGCGACAGCCACCGCCCGCCATCATGGTTGAGCGTGATGCCACCGCTGCGCACGCGCGCCGGATCGACGTTCGCACGCTTGGCCCAGTCGCGAATACGTGTGTCGTCCTGGCGGCTACCAACCATGTACAGGTCGAACTCGGTGCCAGAGGATTGCAGGCGCTGCACAAGCTGCCCGCAGGCCGCGCAGCCGTCCTTGACGAACACCGCCGTGCGGCCGGAGCCGCGCAAGGGATTGGCGCTTGTGCCGGTGTCGGGCTTGTCGTCAGGCAGGTTCACCCGCTGCATGCCGGGATTCAGGCGCTGCCAGGCCTCGTCGTAGGCACGCTGGTAGGCGAGCAGCCTCTCGACACGGCGCGCTTCGATCTGCACCTGCAGTTCGGCGTAGCGGCGCCGCTCCTCGTCTGTGCGCGCCTCGATGCCCAGGGCGGACAGTGGGTCCAGGTTGGGTGAGTAGATGCCCAACGGCCCGTCCATCAGTTCGCGATAACGCGCCCACTCCTGCGGTTGCAGGCCCCAGTCGCTTGCCACCCGGTCGTCCACGGAGCGGGCGATCAGCGAGCGCTCCTGACTTTGTGTATTGCGGGCGGGAGCCGTGGCCGGCTGCTGCGCCCAGGCGGACAACTGGGCAGACGCCAGCAGGAGCGCGGAAAGGATGATGGACGGCCTCATGTAACGTGCTCCGCTCAGGGAATCGCCATGCGATGGGTCTGGTCGCCGGTTTGGAACACGGCGGAGTTGCCCTCGACCGCCTGCAAGCGCCACGGGCCGACGGCATCGCCGGGAAGCAGCACCTCAAGCTGGTCGGGCGTGAAGTTCCCGTTGTTCGGCGCGACGGACAGGCTGCGCTGGCCGGCGCGAAGTTCGGCGCCGACAATGCGGAACGGCAGTGGCGGCGGTTCCCGCTTGGCGGTGGGCTTGCTCGGTGCGCGCGGCTGAGCGGGTGCTGCGGCACGCAGGGCGCTCTGGCGTGCCTTGATCTGCTCGACTTCCGCACGAAGAGCCTGAAGGTCGTCAGCAGCGGCATAGCCGCTCAGCGTTGTCTCGACCTGGGCAGCGCGTGCTTCCAGGAGTTCGCGGGTGTCTTTGAGGTCTGCCGCTGTTGCGACGGCTGGACGCTGCTGGATGGCATCAATGGCCTCGGTCAGGCTCGCCGCCTGCGCTTCGAGATGTTGCAGGCGGGAATCAAGCCGCTTCTGGTCGGCCTGCTCGTTCACCGCCTGGTAGCCGAGAGCGACGAAAACGCTGAGGCCGATCAGCCAGAGCCACATCAGGCTCTGCAACACCACGGCGGTGATCGGGCGACGGGGAGACTGCGCGGCATTCATGGCTGGCCTCCCGAAACCGAAGGCATCAGCGGAAACGTCTGCACCGCCTCGGCAGCAGGCGGTTCGTGTGCGTGCTCGGCAGTCGCACTGCCTCCAGGCTGCTCAAAGCAAATCTGCCGTGCCCGCTCATTCGCATGCAGTTCCCAGGCCGGGCCAGCCAGGGTGAGCAGCGCATCGCGCATGGTCATGGGGCCAAGATGCAGGTGTGCTGCCGGCAGCGGGAGCGCATACAACTCGGTCACGGCGCGGGGCGTCTCGCAAAGCTGGTAGCCGCTGCGTTTGAGCACATGCCGCAGGCCATCGCCCACCGTGGTACGGGTGTCCTCGGGCATGGACACGTCGATGGTCTGCGACAGCAAGTCACGCTGCGCCGCCGTGGGTGCCAGCTCGACCAGCGTGTAGCGGCCATAGCGCACGACGGGAATGAACTCGGGTGTCTCGGGTTCGGGAGCGGTTGAAACTTCTTCTATAGCGTCCGGCGCCAGCGGCGTGGTCGTGGTGGCGCAGCCGCTGGCCAGCGCTGCGGCCAGGAGAGCAGCGCCGACCAGACGCCGGGATACATGGGTTGCGGGCATGGCATCGGCTCTTCTGTTGCGATGCCGATACCTTGGCGGAGCGCCGTTGAGCGGTCAGCTAGGAATGCGAACTGGGTGGTGCCCGGTTTTCTGCCTTGGGCAAGTGCTGGGCCTTCACGGGAACCCTTTGGGATGAGAGAAAAACGCAGCCCCGCCCACGAAGAACGCGGGTGGGGCTGCAAGATGGGAACAACGGAAAGCCGGCGGCGCGAGGCCGGCGGGCGTGGGAATCAGGCAGCGACCAGTTGCCGGGCCAGTGCGACCTCGACGGAATCGCCGTCCTGGTTGAGCACATCCAGCCCCGATTCGGGCACATCGCCCGAGGTGGACTGCGAGACCATGATCTTCTTGGCCATCAGTTCCAGGCAGGTCATCTGCGAGGAACCGGCATAACCGAGGTAGATCACGCGCACGGGCTGTTTCTGCCCGATGCGCCAGGAGCGGCGTGCTGCCTGTTGGAGCGAGTACACGTTGTAGCCACTTTGCATGAACACAATCGTCGGGAACTCCAGCAGGTCCAGCCCCGTCTTGACCAGCTCGGGATTGGTGACGAGCACGTCGATGCCACGATCCAGTTGCTCGGCGATCCAGTCCTCGCGGCGGCTGGCATCCACGCTTGCGCGCAGTACCGCCACCTTGAAGCCTTCCTGCTCCAGCAGTACCTTCAGGCGCGACGTGGTGTCGCGCGTGCCGGTATAGACCGTGTATGCCAGAACCTTGCGGCCCTGTTCCTTCTCCGCTTTGCAGATATCGATCAGCTCACGCTCCTTGGGACTGATCTCGAACTCATTGAACTGAGCCTGGACAAACGCCAAGGTGTTGCGCGTGCGCGGATGCACCACGGTCTCCGACCGGAAGCAGCAATCCGGCCAGGCCAGCAGCACGTTGAGGACCACGCCCAGTAAGGTCGTGTCGCGTCGCGCCAGAGCCTGTTTCAGCTCCGCGGTCAGCCGACCCGCCAGATCGCGGTAGGCCGCGGCTTGCGCCACGTCCATCTGGACTTCACGAAACTCCTCGTCATACGGCGGCAGGACGTTGCCACCGATGTCCTTGAGCTTGAGAAAAATCGTGAACGGCAGGATGCAGCGCAAGACGCCCTTGGGGCCGAAACCCGGGGCCTTGACCGTGCGCACCGATACCTTGGTGCCCTTGGCTGTCTTGTGCGCCGTGCCGACGCTCTCGGAGTAGATGTCCTTGAGGACGCCGTGATCGCGCATGAATGCCATCGCAGCCGAGGTCATGCTGCCGCTCGTGGTCGGGCGGTAGCCGTCTTCGATCATCCGTCCTGGCAGTGCCCGGAACAGCAGGTAGAACAGATCATCGCCGTAGCCGCCCATCAGCGTGCCGGTCAGCAGCAAGGTCTTGCGAGCCTTCGCCGCCAACACGCCCATGGCCTGGCCCTGGGCGCTGCCACCGTTCTTGTACTCGTGCGCCTCGTCGGCGATGAGCAGGTCGAACGTGCCTTGCGGCAGGTAGCGTTTGATGAACTCGGACGGTTGGTAGCCGCCTTCGCCAAAGCCAAACTCCATGTTGGCCATCGCACGTTCCATGCGCGTGGCCTGACGGTCGGAAAAAACCAGCTCGCCGTTGCCATCCATGAGGTTGATGAACTCATGGATGTTGTCGCCCAGCATCGACGCCAGAAAACCATCGCCAAACTTCTGCATCAGCTTCTGCGCGGTGACTTCCCCGATGGTCGGGATGCGCTTCAAGGCTTTGAGGACGACCGAGGACTGGTCACTGCCGGACAGGCTGCGCGGGCGGATCAGCGTCCACAGGGGCGCGGCGCAGTGGCTGCACTTCCTGCGGGACTCCTCGGCTTCGAGCGCGACCGGGTTGACCGGCTCGCCGTCGAGGTCGGTGATGACCGTGCCGCAGTCCGGGCACGCTGCCACGTCGCCGTGTCGGGTGCGCCGCTGGGTGAAGACCGGCTTCCAGTGGAAACCCATCCGCATCCTGACGCGGCCCAGGATGAAAAACTCCTGGCCTGTGGGCTGCACACCCAACTGCTCGCGCAGCTTGATGAGTTTGACCAGCGTGTCCGGACCATTGAGCACCCAGACCTTGGCGCCAGCCACCGTCTCCTGGATCTCACGCCGCCACTTGTAGACCAGGTGGGGAGGCGAAAGTACCAGGGTGCGGCGGTAGCCTTCGGCGTTGAGCACCGCGGCCGTGGCGATGCCGACGGTCGTCTTGCCGCAGCCCATTTCGCCATTGACGATCGCAGCGCGCTCGCCTTGATCGACCAGCAGCTCGGCGGCGGCATGGACAACTTCGGCCTGGGCCTGGAACAGCTTACGCTTGAGGCTGGCGACGACGAGTTGCCGCTGTGCTTGCGCTTGGCCGGTATAGACCGGCGGGTTGGCGCGGTTGAGAGAGTCGAGCAGTTCGTCGCCGAATTCACCGACAAAATCCTGAAGGCTCAGGGTCAGAGGGGAAGATTGCGCATCGAGCAGGTCGCCCTGTACGGGCGCTGCATCGTTGGCAGTGGTGTCGAGATCGAGGGACATGGAGATGCTCCAAAGAAAAATGGGACATGCACCACCCCAGCGGGGCGATGGCATGCCCCGTGGTGGGAAGAGAGACGGCGAACCGTCGGTGGTTGGACAGTGCAGGCGCTTGTGGCCTGCGGTGACAACTCAGGGTCAGTACTCGGACGGCAGCACGATGTGGGTCGCGTTGCGATCTGCTTCGGTGAAGATGCGGATGCTCAGGTCACGGGTGACGACGTAAAACGAGTCGATGCGTTCGCCAGACTCCAACGCAGCGTTGTTCTGCTGCCATTGGTAGTCCGCGACGTCGCCCCAGTCGCCACGCATGTGGCGTTCGAAAAGCGGCATGGGATCGAGCCGGCCTTCGTTCATCAGGCGTTCGACGCCTTCGCTGAACTCCAGTGCACCGATCTCGAACAGCCGTTTGCGGCGATGCTTGTCATGTTGGTTGGATGTCATGTGGCTTCCTTCTGAGTGAAGGGACCATGGCACCCTTGCGGGTGTCGGTGGCCCCGCGTTGGAGAAGATCATTACTCGCTGGGCAGCAACAGCGTGGTGACGCTGCGATCCCATTCGGTGATGATCCAAATCTTCAGGCCGGGTGTGACCTCGTAAGAAGAAAACAGACGATCCTCGCCGGACTTCAGCGCGGCATCGTTCTGCCCCCTGTCGCTGTCGTCGAGGTCGCCCCAATCGCCGCCGAGGTGGCGACGCAGGTAGGGAGTCGGGTTGAGCCGGCCCTGTCGGACTAGGTCATCGACGCCGCAGGTCATGACCACCTGGCCTGGCGAGAAGCGCAGGCTCGGTGTCTGGCTGATGGAAAGTGCTTGGGCTGCCATGGAAGGCTCCTGGATTTGGAGGGGCCACGGCACCCCATCGGGGCGACTGGCCCCCGGTGGGTAGAAAAATCGACGGCGAACCGTCGGCGGTGAAAAACAATCAGCGAATGGTCAACACCTCGCCCCGTGTCGGGGAATCAGGCGTCATGTCCCACGCGCGGATGACGGGAACAAACTTGTCGGTGAGGATGCGCGTCTCGGCGATCGAGCCGTCTTCGCGCTCGGTGAATTCCCGCTGGAGCGTCTTGTCCTTGTGGGTGTCACCTTTGACGACGAGCACGCGCCCCGTCTTGGATTGCACGACTCCCGAGATCGCGCCTGCGGCCAGAGCCAGGGCGAGATGCCAGTGGGACAAGGCCCGCGCCGGTGGACGCAGCGTCTGCTGCGCGGCCCCCAACTGCGTATCCCGCGACGGCCAGAGGCCTTGCAGTCTGCCAACCTCATCGGCGAACTGCTCCGGCTCCATCGTCACGCGGAAGAAATGCCCCGGCTCCGCCGGGCTGGCGGGGACGATGTACGGCAGGAACGGCCATTCGCTCGGCAGCTCCTCGGCTTCGATTTCGCCAAGCCCAATCTGCAGCAACAGACTGCGCACGGCCTTGACGGCATCGGGTGTCTGCTCACGCTGACGCACCCGTCGCCCGAAGATCACCACCTGCTTGAACTGCGTTTCCACCGCTCGATAGATCCGCAGGTCGGTGTAGTGGCGTGTCAGCCAGCCGACCAGCTCGGCATCGAGCACGTAGCCGGGGACGATGAAGACCAGCACGCCGCCGTACTGCAACAGGGGCAGCGTGCGCTGGTAGAACAGCTTTTCGAGGCGGGCTCGGCCCTGACCTTGATAGCCAATGTTGCCGTTGACGTCCTTGGACAGGTCGCCATACGGCGGATTGAGCCAGAGTAGACCGAAGGACTGCTTGGAGATCATCGTGTCCATCAGGTCCGCGTGCAGACAGTGATCGACCAGACCACGGGCATGGCGCGCCCGCTCTGCGTCGAACTCGACGGCGAACGCCTTGGCATGCTCGCGCCCCAGGGCATGAGCCGCTTCAGCGATTGCCACGCCTTCGCCGGCGCAGGGATCGAGGATGCACATCGGCCCATTGGATTCAGAGTTACTGGGCATCAATGCGTTGAGCGCTCTTTCGAGCGTGGGTTCGTCGGTCGGGAAGTACCCGTTTTTCACGAAATTGCGGGCGAGCCGCGGGAACATGAGAGCCATGGAAGTCTCCTGGTTGGCGGGGATGATTGGCGCAGGCACGCCTTGGCGTGCCTGCGCAGGTGGGTCAAGCCGCTACCGTTTCCGGCGTCCAAATCTTGGCCGGATAGGGATAGGCGGTGAGCACGTCACTGCGGATCAGCGAGCCGAGCGCCTGGGTCAGCGCCGGCACGTCGATGGCGAGCCGATGGCCCACCAAAGGCCCGAGGGCGAACGGCAGGCGGGTCAGCATCTCGCGGCTTTGCAGCAGTTCCAGCACGGTTTCGCGCCAGTGGTCGAGCAATGGCAGTGGGCAGGTGTCCTGCACCAACGTCCACAGGCGGTCAAGCCGGTGGTCGCTATCGCGGGGCAGCAATGCCAGTGCGCTGGCGTTGGCCTTGTCGGGCTTGACGCAGCGCCGATCGAACAGCCACACGTTGGACAGCGAACCGAACAGCGTTCGCCGGTAGGCGCGGGTCATGCGCTTTTCCAGGCGATCGACGTTGCCGACGAACACCGGGACGCTGCCGCCCTGGTCGGTGATGACGTGGAACTGCTCCAGGCCTTGCTCGTCACGCCCGAGGGTCAGGCGAGCAAGGAACTGCTGGACGGCGGTGTCCCGCGCCCAGATCGACAGGAAGATCAGATTGCCCTGGTCATCGCCGACGCAAGCGTCGGCCATCACGTCCGGGCATTCGTCGATGCGATACAGCGTGGTGGAAGAAGGGTTTGCGGGCATAGTGGTGTCCTCGGATAAGCGGGAACAGCAGCGCCGCTGGGGCAAGTGCTGCCCCTTGGGGTGGTAGGGCAAACGCCCTGGCTCAGGCCGTCAGCGTCGTAGCCGGGGCTGCTTTGGGGATGCGCCTCTGCGCGTGGTAGGCGCGAACGCCTGCACGCCAGTCGGCGGATTGCTCCGGTGCGAGATCCAGATAGGACAGCGGGCACGAGTAGTAGTACGGGTGCATGGATTCGTCCAGCGGCTTGTAGCCCCACTGGCCGCCGCTGCGTTGCAGCAGATCGCAGCGGATATAGCGCAGGGACTGACCTGGCGCGAGATCACGATGTACGCCGTCGGCTTTGGCCGTCACTTGCGTAACAGACCAGAGGACGTTGCCACGCAGTGCGTGGGCGATGACCTTCACGCTGGTGCGCTCGGTCTCTTGCGGTGTGATCAGTTCCGCGATCAGTTCAGACCGCGATTGGGGGGAGAAATACCAGCCCATGAGAGGCCTCCGGGAGAAATGAAGCCGGAGGCTTCCCCCGAGGGGAAGGCCCCCGGCGGGTGGGTGAGGAACACCGCAGATGCAGCGTTCCGTACTACGCGGGTTGCAGTTCGGCCTGGCGGCTCCACTCTTGCGTCTTGAAGTCCAGCGCATAACCCAGTTCGCTCAAGCGAGCGATCTGCGCGCGCAGGGTGCGGCGGTCGATGGTCGAATCCAGTTTCACGGACTCATCCAGTGGCCACAGCAGGCCGAACAGCGCGGCATCGCCCTCTTCGGTACTGCCGGAGGCAGTCGCCGTAGCGGGCGTCGGCGCATCCACACCAAAGGGGGTGGTATCGACCAGCGGGTCTGCGGATGCCTGCACAGGTGCGGGCTTGGCGGGCCTGGACGATTTGGCTGGTTTGGCCGGTATTGCCGGCGTTACCGCAGGCTGTGCGCCCAGCTCTTCGTCAAGTGGATCGAGGTCCTGAGTGGCGAAGCTGCGTGCCTCGTCACGGCTCAGTTTGTCGATGTCGTAGAGCGTCATTCCGTCCAGACTGGCGCGGATTTCGAAACGCATGCCACCACCGACCGGGTAGGACTTCGGGAAGATGTACCTGATGATGAATTCCCCGTCGTACTTGCCTTCGGGGTATTGCTCCAGCTCCGGGTCCTTGACCTCGAACGTACCGAGGTGCGTGGCGAGGCGACCGACGGTGAAGGGGCCGTTCTTGCCGCGAATGGTGCGCAGCGTGAGTTGGCCGGGGACGACAATGGGCGAAACCGATTTATCGGATGCCGATGTGGCTGCCATGATGGTTCTCCTTAGCGATTGGGAAAACGACAAGGCCCGCGAGGGCCTTGCCGATCAGAACGAAGCAGCCAATGCCGGCTCCTGCTTCTCCACTTCACCTTCGGGCTCGCGCTCGGCGGGCTCGGCAGGCTGATCGGCAGCGGGGCCGGCGTCCTCGGCTTCGGACGCGGATGCGTCCTGGGCTGGCGGCGTCTCGGCTTGCGCGGGGCTCGTCGGATAGACCTTGGTGCCGTCGATCTTGATCAGGCCGATGTGGATCAGCGTCGATTCCAGGCTTGCGGCCGGTTCCCCAGCGCGTTCACCCTTGGCGCGGATGTACGGATCGATCTTCATGTCGTTGAGACGGAAGGCGATCAGCACCTTGCAGTCGCCTTCGATGGCCTGCACGCACCGGCGAACCAGATGCTCGGCTTCAGGGGTGGTAACGATGGTGTCGAAGTACCGATACTCCGGTTCATCGACAGGCCCGGCCAGCGCGGCGACGGTGCAAGAGAGGAACGGGTCGCCATCTTTGGGCGTGACGTCCTTCGGACGGCTGAGGTAGCCGATGCCGCGGGTGATCAGCTCGTGATGCCTGATCGAAGCCAGTTCGGCTCGGTCAAGTGGCTCGGCCTTGAGCAGTCGCGCCTTGAGGGACGCGGCGGCTTGGCCTTTCTGCTCGCCCTTGTCGCGGATGTACGCATCGCCCCACAGGTCGCCGAGGCGAAAGCGCACCAGCGGGCGCTGCTTGGGATCGTCAACGCCGATGCAGCGCTCGACCAGCTTCTTGGCCTCGGCACCCGAGACCTTGACATCGAAATAGCGATAGCTGGGGTCCTTTGCGGAACCGACCAGCGCGGCGATGGTGCATGCCAGAAAAGGCTGCGCACGGCGGCCGCCCCGAACAGGTACTTCACGGACACGCTGGATGTAACCGATGCCCGAGGTGTGGAGGTCGAAATACGATTTCTCGTTGGACGTGGTGCTCATGGTGAATCTCCATAGGGATGAAGCGGAGACACGCCAGTCCCACGCTGCGGGGAAAGGTGCGTAACCCCGCGATGGGTTGATAAGGCGAAAGCATCCACCACCAGAGACTGGTGGCCGCTCGCGGATGGATGCGGTGCGAGCTGGCTCGGTCACGCAGTGGGAGCTGCGCCGCAACCTCGAAGACCGATGGTTGCCTGGCATGTCGCTGACAACGTCAGCAGGCATGGGCTCATCATGGCCTCGCCTCGCGCGCGAGGCAGCCATCAATCGGCATCCGGGCGATTCCCTTTGATGAATCTCCCAGGCAGAAAAAAGGCCCTCCTTCCGAATGGAGGGAGAGCCTGTGGGGGCATGTCGCCTGGTTTTTTTCGTGGTGTCACGCAGGTACAGCGCGGCGCCGTCGGGACGTCTCCGCGCCGATCACGCTCACATCGATCAGACGCCAGCGTCCGTCGTCGATGAGCCGCTCCAGCACTTCGCCGAGCATGTCGAAGTACACCTCGTCGTGCCGATCGACCAACTCGCCGTCGCGGCGCAGCTCCACCGCATAGGTATCGCTGCCGCGCTGGTAGAGGATCGTCACCTGGCCGGCGAACTTCGCGGTCGAAACCGTGAAACTGATCGCCGGGGGCGTTTCGATGATCCTGGACGGCTTCGGATCGACCCAGGTGAAGTCGTGGGCGCCCGCATCGACCAGCATGTGGGTGATGCGCCGGAACCCGTCGGGCGCCGGCATTTCCTCCAACTGCTCGATGAGCTGACCCAGTTCCAAGCACTGCGGCTCGGGAATGGGCAGCTTGGCCGGCGCGGAGCCGAGGATGTGTGTCTTGACGGTGTAGGGAGTGCCGTCGGACATCATCTCGGTGCGCTCTTCTGGCGTGTCCGCACGCAGGCCGTCGAAACGGCGACGGGCATAGGGTTGGACATGCACCTTGGTGCCCTCGCTGGGAACGGTGGTCACCAGGTTGGGATCGAGTACCGCGAACTCGCTGGGCTTGAGCTTGACGACGATGGCGTCTTCGCTGGCTGCTACCACCTTGCCGTCGAAAGGCTGGGGATCAATGACGAAGCCCAGTGTCGAGGACTGTGGTTGATCATCGAACACGCGATACTTGAACGACCGCACGTTGCGCGGCACATGGCCTGCGACCAGCGAAGGCATCAGGGTCTTGATGAGAGAGCGATCCATGTGAATCTCCTTGAGGAAGAACAAGGGATTCCCGCCCGCAAGGGATAGATCCCTTGTGGGTGAATGGGCGCGATGCGTCCGTAGGAAGAAACAACCAGCACGGTTTCCCGCGCTTGCAGCCTTGAAGGTCTTGGCTGCCTGGGCATGTGTCGGCAACGCCGACGAACATGGGGTAATGATGGCCCTTGAGTGAGCGGCCTGCGTTCAGCAAACCGCACCGCGCCGCACCCGCTTTCCTGCGCCGGGACAAGAAAAGGCCCCTCGAAAGGGGCTGGGTGGTCAGGCTTGGTACACGAAGTAGTGTTCGCGCTGACGTGGAAAGAACACGTGCTTCCACGTGTCGCCGCCGGTGTTGCCACCGTCGAAAACGACCATTTCGTAGTCGTCAATGTCGGTGTCGGCCAGATCGGCGCTGGCGATATGGCGCATGTGCAGCGTGCCACTCAAGCGCTCGAATACCAAGATCTGGCCGATGGCGTCGTCCTGGCCCATGGCGTTGACGCAGGCTCCAAGCTGATGCTCGAAGTCGCGTGCGGGCGAGATGAGGTCGGGGAACATAAAGTGCTCCTATGAAATTGGACCAACCCAGCTCCTAGAAAGGAGACGGGCTGGCATGGAGGGCAAAGAGGAAGGTGGGCTCGTGGTGTGTTTGCTAGGACTCGGCCAGCGGCAAGCCCGGCAACACGGGCGCGTCGGCGTCGAGGATGAGGATGCGCACATCGGCCTGGCCAGCCAGTTCCAGGATGTTCGCGAGGTCGTCTGGCATGCCCTTGCTGCGGTGCTCCTGCCGAAGCTGCTCGGCGGTGATGCCATCGGCGTGCTCCAGGTTCTGGTCCGTCCAGGGCGTTGAGATCAGCTTGACGCCGATCGCCGGGCTGTACGGAACCCGAAAGGCGATGAACAAAAAGGCCTCCGGCGTGGCGAGGTCCGCCAGATTGGCGAGGTACTGGCCGGTTTCCTGGCTGATGTGCGCGCTGCTGATTTCCCAGCAGCGGCTGTAGTAGCCGGTCTCGAAACTCAGGCGCTGCACGATTTCCCGCGCGGCCTCGACCGAATAGCTGTCACCGACGTGGATCAGGCGACCGTCGAAGTCCTCGCCATGAATGGCATAGACCACGGCACCGATCACGCCTTCGCCGTTAACGCCCTCATCGGCATCGCATTCGGCCAGCACCTCGGCGCTTATAGGTTCAGAGCCGTTCGTGACCACCGCGAAATCGCTGGTGACGATGCAGGAAGATGAAATCAGTTCCTGGTCGGAAAGATGTTGCTGGCTCGGGTGGATATTTCGCCAGACATGCGGGCTTCCGTCCTCGTAGCTGATGGACAGCGTGCGGACGATTTTCAAGTTCCAGTAGCCGCGAACAAAGGGATTGGGATTCTGAGACATGGGAACGCTCCAGATTGAATAATGGAGCCAATTCCCGCCACCGGGAATTGGACCCGGTGGGTTGAAAAGGGAAAATTCGTCAGTCGGCGCTGATCGTTGGCTTTGATTCAGCCGCTTTACGCTGGGCTACGGAAAGGAAATCGAGGGACATGGCCGTGTGGGCGCATGTCCCTCGTGGGGAACGAAAAGACGGGGGTGTGCCCGAAACGGGCTCACCAGCCGCTGTAGTTCACCATCAAGTCGGCGATGACCTTGCGGCGTTGCAGATCGAGGCCGTCGAAGTCCGACAGCCCGTCGAAGTGGCAGCGCTTGAGCATGGCACCGCCCTCGCGCGCGTTGTAGAAGCTGACCATGGCGGACAGGAACATGCGTTCGCCGCTGCTCAGGACGCCGAGGGCATCATTGAGCAGCAGCATGTTGGGACGCAGATCCCACTTGCTCTTGGCCTGGTTCAGACCTTCACGGGTGCCGGGGCCGAACCACTCGGGACCAGCAATCTCGACACCGCGCTTCCATGCCTCGAAAAAGGCTTGGGGCGCGGCAGCGAAATGCTGCTCTTCCCGCATGATCTGATCGACGACGTCCTGCGGCAGCAGTTGATTCATGGCGTGATTCCTCCAGTTGGATCAGGGAATGGCGAGCTGGGACCAGCCGCCTCTTTCGAGGGCACGTTGAGCCGCCGCATGGCTGCGGAAGTATTCGTGCGATTCCCGCGAAACGGGACCTTCGGTATCGCGCGTGCCGATGTAGTGGCCGGCGGCGCTTTGCAGGACTTCGAGCGGCAGGAACTTGCCGCAATAGGTCAAGGCCAACTGGCCGAAAGAGGCTTTGTGGGACATGGGTAGGCTCCTTGAAAAAGCGAGGCCTTGTCCCTCACGGGATGGCAGCTCCCGCACACGGTGGATAAAAAGCATCGGCGTCACGGGGACGCGCGTCCGCAAACTTGATGCGATACGGACTGGCGGGTTACGCGGGAAGAACCCGCGACAGCCTGGAACCCATGGCTGCTGGCATGTGCTGACGAATCAGCGAACATGCGGGCAGCTTCGTCCGGGGGGCCGTGCTGCGTCAGTTGGAAAACGGCATTCGGCCCAGCCCGGATTGATGGGCGTAGAGACAGAAAACCCGCATCGAGTGCGGGCTGTCAGGGGGCGTGGATGCGTTGGCTCATTCGGGCGTGTCGCCCAGGACATACTGCTTCCACAGGGCGAATGCCTCGTCCTGTCCCAGTTCGGCCAGGACCACAATGGGTTGCGCCTGCCGCGCACGCAGCGAAGCGAAATACGCATTACGGTCGGCGATGGCCTTGAGATTGATGCCATCGATGAACAGCAGTTTGCCGCCCTTGATGAACAGCACCTTGTTGCCAAGGTCGCGCTCGAACGCGGCTCGTACTTTCTCCGGTTGTTGCATGCGTCGGTTTCCTGTTGCTGTGGCCGGCCATTGGGTCGGAACGTTGATCGGCGAGATAAAGGTGCCGAAGGCTCGCTGACCTTCGGCTCGGGAGGAAATAACCACCCGTGGGCTGTTGCAGGCCCGGTCGTCGCTCGAACCGTCTGCTCATCAGCAATCACACCCGGCTCATGTCGTGGCTGGGGCCGGCATCGTCTGGCGCACATCCGCGCACAAAGGGAGCCCGTTTTTGCGCCGGTGGGCACCGGCACTGAATACCGCTGACCACAAAGGGTCTCCGGGTGGCTCGCGCAGCCTGGCAAGCCATCGGGGGACCCTTCGCAGTAGGCGGGAGAAACACAGACCAGCAGAACACGCGGGAGACGGTTCGCGGAAAAGCTACCTTCAGGTCCCGCAGCCGGGGACGGCTGGACGGGACGCGCACACGAACAAGAAGGCGTTGCGCGCTGGGCGACCCGCAGGGGCGTGCGGGACACGGGCCACGCCTGTGAAACAGGGTGCGGCCCACGGGAAACGGAGTCGGTCAGGCGCCTTTGCGGCTGCTGCTACGTGAGCGCGAAGCGCCACGCTTGGGCGGACCGGATTCGACCGGCAGCGTGCCTTTGCAGTCGGGGTAGCGACTGCACGACCAGAATGGACCGCTCTTGCCGGTGCGTTGGCGCGTCGGTGCGCCGCACTGCGGGCATGCTGGCCCATGGGGAAGCTTGATGGACAGGGACATGCTGCCGTACTGCGCGATCAACTGCGAAATCCAGGTGGCCTGCTTGCTGAGGAATACGTCCAGGGTGAGCTGTCCGGCCTCGATCATGTCGAGCGCCTGCTCCCACACCGCTGTGGTGCCGGGGTCTGCAATCGCTGCGGGCACGGCGTCGATCAGCGTGAACGCCGCATCCGATGCGCGAATGGAGCGGCCCTTCTTCACGATGTAGCCACGGGCGATCAGCATGCTGATGATGTTGGCCCGCGTCGCCTCGGTGCCGATGCCCGTTGTGTCTTTGAGCTTCTGTTTCAGACGCGGGTCGGTTACGAAACGCGCAACGCCCTTCATCGATTTGACCAGTTCGCCCTGGGTATAGGGCTTGGGCGGCATCGTCTTGAGCGCCTTGATCTCGACCTCAGCCACCTGGCACGCCAGGCCCTCACGCAGCGGGGGCAGCACCTGGCTGCGCGCTGCGGCGTCGCCGTCCTCATCCGCTTGCGGCTCGGCCAGCACCAGACGCCAGCCCTTGACGACCACCTGTTTACCGGTGGCCACCAGCATCTGCTGGCCGCAGGAAAACTCAGCCACGGTACGGTCGAACGCGTGGTGCGGAAGGAACTGCGCCAGGTAATGCGCCCGGATCAGCCGGTACACCGCCAGTTCCTTCTCGCTCAGAGCAGAGAGGTTCGCCGGTTCGAGCGTCGGAATGATGCCATGGTGCGCCGTGACTTTGCCGTCGTTCCAGGCGCGCGAACGCTGGGAGCGGTCGAGCTGACCCATGATCGGGCGCAGCGACGAGTCGGCCTTGAGCAGGCTGTCCAGGACGGCTGGCACTTCGGCGAACATGCTTTCGGGCAGGTAGCCGGAGTCCGAGCGTGGGTAGGTCGTGGCCTTGTGCGTCTCGTACAGGGCCTGGACGATCTGCAATGTTTCCTGCACGTCCAGCCCGAGCTGCCTGGAACAGACCTCCTGAAGTGTCCCCAGGTCGAACAGCAGCGGCGGGCCTTCGCGAACGCGCTCGGTCTCGACCGACACCACCTGGACGCTGCCCGCAGCGTGAATCTGCTGCGCCGCCAGCTGGGCGACCGGCTGTTGCAGGCAACGACCGGCCTCGTCGGTGCAGCCGTCGGGTGCAACCCACTGCGCGGCGAAAGCCTGACCCTCTGTGGACAGAGACACGTCGATGCCCCAGAACGGCACCGACTTGAAAGCCGCGATTTCGCGGTCGCGATCCACGACCAGCTTCAGGGTCGGGGTCTGGACACGTCCGACCGACAGCATGCCGTCGTAGCCCGCCTGCCGCCCAAGTACAGTGAAAAGACGGCTGAGGTTCATGCCGACGAGCCAGTCTGCCCGCGAACGTGCCAGCGCCGAGTAATACATCGGCAGCGTATCGGACGACGGCCGCAGCTTGCCGAGCGCGGTGCGGATCGACGCATCGTTGAGTGCCGATAGCCACAAACGCTCGATGGGACCACGGTAGCCGCACAGGTCGATGATCTCGCGGGCAATTAGCTCGCCCTCGCGGTCGGCATCGGTAGCGATGACGAGATGCGTCGCCTTCGCCAGAAGCGCCCTGACGATCTTCAATTGCGTGGCGGTCTTCGGTTTGACCTCGACCCGCCACTGCTGGGGAATGATGGGCAACTGCTCCAGTGACCAATGCTTGAGCGCCGCGTCATAGACCTCGGGTGCTGCCGCTTCTACGAGATGGCCGATGCACCAGGTGACGGTGACGCCAGTGCCGTTGAGACAACCTTCACCACGCTGCGTCGCGCCGAGAATCCGGCCAATATCCTTGCCCTGGGAGGGCTTCTCGCACAAGAACAGCCGCATATCCGTCCATCCGATTTCCGTGGTTCATTGAGTTGCTGGAATCGAGGATGCCGGGCACCGCCAGGGGCCGCAGTAAACAAGTCGCAAGCGGTGGCGACCACTTTTACGGGATGGAATGGCTCGGGCGGAGATAACGCGCAGCCGGGGTATGCGGGCCGGGAGCCGCGATTTTCAGGAGCGCGTGGAAGCCGGTGGACGTTGATGGAGCTATCCCCTGGGGATAGCTCGCAGGTGCAGGGATAGCAGCGAAGCACCGCAACTGCCCCCATGCCGGATCACTTCCTGCGCTTGACCTCCTTCGGCGCAGCCGGTTCCTGGGCTGCTTGGGACTTCGGCTGCGCGTCCTGAGCGGTTTTGGGGCTGAGGGTCACGGACTCGACGCGGAACGGCAGGATGCCAACGCTGCGCGCGTTGATCTGCCAGGTCTCGCGCGGCTGATCATCGTTGTCCGTCCAGGGCTCGCGCTCCATGCGGCCGACGACCAGCACGCGCATGCCTTTCTGGTACAGATCCTTCCAGTGCGCGACGTCACGGTGCCAGATTTCCACCGGTGCCCAGAAGCCGCCGCGATCCTCGAAGTCGCCGCCTTTGGTGGGAACGGGGTTGTCGAAATACACGTTCAGCCGCAGCAAGCGCCGCGGCTCGTCGTTGCCGTTGGGGAACTCCCGGTACTCGGGGGGCGAACCGATGTTGCCCTCGCCAGAAAAATGCGTGCTCATGTTGCAATCTCCGTGGTGGTTGAAATACCCGCGCCTCATCGGCGTCTGGCGCGTGCTTGGGGTGCCCGGCGTGATCACCGGTCGCGCATTGCGGGGGGCATGGACTTGAGCCGGCGCAGGTAGGTGTCTTCCGCCTCGGCCGCCTTGCTGGCGCATTCCTGTGCCTGCCTGCCCAGGGTGTGCAGCAGACTGATCTGCATGTTCAACGTGATGCGCTGAAGCTCGATCGCGTGCAGCTCGGCCAGCAGGTTGACCGGCGTGCCAGTGCTCGCCATCAATTCCTGCCACAGCGCCACACCCATGGCTGAGCGGTCGTGTTTGCGCCAGCGCAAAAACGCCGTGCCTGCGCCAGTGGTCTGCTGGGCCAACTCCACGGGCAGCAGGTGGAAGGGATGCCCGACTGCCTGTTGCAGCACCTGCCGCTGCGTCAAGCCAATCAACTCGTCGCGCATGGCGAAGCACTGACTGGCCCAGGCCTCAAGATCCCCCTTACCCTTAAAAGGCTTCAAAAGGCCTTTTAGAGAGGCAGCGTGTTCCAGCTTCATGAAGGCTGCCTGTTGCAGGCCCAGGAAGTAGCGGGGTTCGCGGTTCGGATCGCTCATGCCTGCTCGCCCTCGATCTCGCCGGCGCTGACTTCGGGTGCTGTGTCAGTGGCCAGCTCGTCGGTGGCGGCCTCGTCGTTGGGGGCGGGCGCTGCAGCAGGACTCTCGGCACGCTGTTGCAGGCCACGGCGCACGATGGGCGGCGCGAACTTCGAGCGGCGCGTGCCTTCCAGCACGTCCTGCGGCAGTTCGCCGAATTTCTCCAGCGCCGCCCGAGCTGCGGCGTTCTTTGATACGAAATCGTCGCGCGTACAGCCCGAATAGCGGTATTGCTGGGCCAGCGTGAACAGGCTGCGCAGTGCATGGGCGCCCTCGTTGAGCCAACGCTCCAAGGTGCTGCGGTCGATGAGTGCCGTGTGGTGGGCGAGGATCAGTTTGCGGGCGATGTCGTCGTATTCGGCCAGCAGATAGACGGCGGCAAAGCCGAGCTGCGCATTGACGAACAGCGGCAACTTGACGGGCTGAACGTTGAGGTTTTCGCCCAGGCTGAGTGCCGGCGGCACGCTCGCCAGTGCCTGATCCACCTGCTCGCGCAGCGATTGCAGCGTGGTCTTGGTCTGGTCGAGCTTGACCTCGATGCGCAGCATCCACCAATCCGAGTACGGGTCGTCCTGTTCCGAACCGCGCCGCATCTTGTTCATTTGGGCGATGTAGCCGTTCAGGCCAACGATGCCCGGTCGCCCGTCGGCGGCGGCACGGCCATGCCAGATGCGCGAAGCGTGGTGCGTGTGAAGCGTCAGCGACATCGCGCTGCGCAGGGAGCCGAGATTCAGTTGCAGAGGTTCATTGGTTGCCATGGTGTCCGCTCGTTGTGTGGAAAGGAGCGGTCAGCTTCGGCAGGAAGCGGAAGGCCGTCAGTCAACAAACCGAAACCTGCCAGACCCCGGTTCAGCGCGCGGTGGCCGCCTGCGGCGCGAGCTATCCCCTGGGGATAGCTCCATGGAGCGCCAACGAACGCTGCACGTCGGGATCAGGGCGGACAACGCCGATGCTGCTGCAGATGTTCGAGGCCAGGCTTGCGACTGCACGGCATCCGCCCCAACGGTGGAACTATCCCCAGGGGATAGCTCTATTGGCATCCATGGGCGTCCACTTCACGGCCTTGTCGGCCGGCTCACTTGCTGGCGAGCAGATCTCGCAGCCGCTCGATGTGCTGCCTGGCGACTTCTGGTGGCACCGGCTTACCCTGCGTTTGGGACGACGGTGTGGGCGGTGGCCGTTCGTTTGGCGGAGCGGGTGCCGGTGGCGGGTCTTTCTTGGCCCAGGCATTGAATTCGCCGTGGATGGCTCGCTGGATGATGCCGAATAGATACCCAGCGGGATTGCGGATGCCGTGGTTGCTACAACGCGCGGCCCATTCGTCCAGCACGTCCTGCCTCAGCGAGGCATCAACCTGCTGCAATGCCACCTTGGCACCCGCCTGCTGTTCCGCCTTCAGTTGCGCAAAGCGCTTGGGCCATTGCAGATCGTCCAGCGCGCGCGCCTGCGCAGTAGTACGTATTTCATTAATACAACTACTACGTACTGTACGGGCCTGCTTCGGATTCCGAAGAGAGACGTCTGGCGCGGGTTTCGGCTCTGCTTCGGAATCCGTAGAGGGGCGTTCGCCATTCCGAAGAAGGCTCGGAACCCCTTCTTCGGAATCGTGAATGGCGTCTTCCTGTGGATAACTATCGCTGGCCGTGAAGTCCTGGTTGGCGAGACGTTCGGCCATCACCTGCAACCGCGACGGGAGGGTGCGTCCGGCCAGTAATGGGTCTTCACCGATTTCCTTGAGCGTGTGCAGGCCCACGATCTGCACGGCCTTGGCAGAATGGCCGAGCGCCTGGCTGACGAGTTGCAGGTAGTCGGGGTCGAGCTGCATGGCCTCGAACGGTGTCAGGGGTTCGTCGTGCAGCACGTACAGATTGCCGAGGATGCGGCCGGTCTTGGGGTCACGCCGTCGCTGAACCAGGCTCAGCCAGCGGGTCAGGCGCATCAGTGTCAGCGCCCGTGCTACGGTTTCATGCGAGGCTTGGCCTGCGCAGGGCATGGACGCCAGCCAGGGTCGCAACTGCTCGTAGGTGGGAAATGCGGTCACGCCATCGTCGTTGAGCATCAGCCGGAACACTTGCCAGGCGTTTCGTTCCAGCGGTGTCAAGCGGCGGTCAAGGAACAACTTGCGTGGCACCGTCTCGTGCCGGTTGCCACTGAACAGGAAACCATCGCCGGAGGTGGGCGTGGGCGACTGTGCAGGTGTAGACGCAGGTGCGCTGGGGGCGGGCTTGGGGGCAAGGTCTTTCAGCGCGGCATCGAACAGTGCTGCCAGTGCGATGGGGCCTTGGCGTCGGACTCGTGGTGCGGGTTCGTCCACGGCCATGACTCAAGCCAATCCCTGATCGACCCAGCCCTTGATCGAGGCCCAGACCACCGACAGAGGCAGCGACATGCCTTCGGCCAAGTCCATGGCGGCATCGAGGATGGAGGTTTCGTCTTCGAGATCGACGGTTCTGCTGTTTGTCACGGCCTTCCATCGCCGCCACAGCTCCGTGTCCTGCTCCTCGTCCAGCACGGGGTGCCGCCCCTTGCGCTTGGGCAGACCGAGGATTTCACGGCGAAGCGCTACTTCCTGATGCGTCAAGCCATAGAACTTGCTGACCATCTCGGTGCTCGCGCCCAGTCTGAGCATGCGATCGACTGTGGCGATTTCCTTCTCCACGTCTTGTGCCTGCTGGAGCAGCCGCCGCAGCACTTCGCGGTTGACCGTCACTGAGCACCACGAGACGTTGGCGTTGGCCAGCACGCTGATTAGCGCGGGATGCTTGAGGGCGTCCAGCTCTGCCTCGCCAAACCCCATTAGTTTGCAGCGGCGCAGTTGCCCATTGCGCAGGTCATAGAGGGCCTGGGCAATGACAGCCTGGTTGAGTGGGTGTGCTGTGGACATGCTGGCCTCCCTCGCTCAGGTTCCAGAGTCCGCAGCGCCGGCTTCGAGATCGAGCAGGCGGCGGGCCAGTCGCAGCAGGCGGAACAGCTTGACCAGCGCGGCGTCGCTCAATCGTCGGGTTACGTCACCCTGGCCGTGCAGCAGCGCTGGCAGGTCGATGACGAGTTGCCCGTTGTCCAGACCGACGTCGGCGGGCTGCTGACCGGCCAGGCAAGCCAACAACGCATGGACGGCACGGCCCAGCGGCGCTGGGTTGGTGGTGCGAACACGGCAGGCGAAGCCGATGCCGTCTGGGCGGTCATCGATGCACTCGCCCAGGTCTACCTCGACCGCAATCTCGCGGGCAAACTGCGCGACGTGGATGCGCAGGTGTTCGGGTGTGTCCAGGCCGGGGGCGATGTACCAGACATCCGAGATCGGATAGAGCCCGCCAGCCTGCACCGGGATGGACTGCAAGACATTCGCCGAGAAGTCGTGCGGCAGTGCATCGCCCAACTGGTTGGCGACCATGCGCTGGATGAACTCAAGCCGTTCGGTTGTCGGCGCCGGGGAGACAATGTGCTTCTGAAGCAGGTCGCCATCTGCCGCCGGACTGACCGCGCCCGAATGACTGTCATCCGCGTCGCTCTCGCCCGTCGAGGGCGTTGCCGTCGGCCTCGTGGCAGGTGGCGCGGTATTGGCAGGTGGGCGCGCGATGGCCTCTGGCTCTGGCAAGGCAGGCGGTGTCGAGGGCGGCGTCGGCTCGCTGACCAAGGCACGCTGGCGGCTCTCGGATTCGGTCATGTCCAGAGCGAGCACGTCGTAATCGACGTTCAGCAATTCGGTCATCTGGCCGATCAGCTCGTCCTGTACGCGCTGCGCAGAGAACTCGTCGGCCTGGACATCGAATTGCGACAGCACTTCCTGAAAGAACTCGTCGAAGTCCTGAACCAGTGAGCGGCCTTTGGCGTAGTGCTCCCAGGTGCGCTCGCAGGCCTTTCGCATGACCGACAACCGCTCGACCTGGTGACGCCCCAGGCCGGCGTAGAGCACGGTCGGGATTGCGGGCAGCAGGTAGCGTACCGCGTCGGCCATCCGGCTGATGTGCGACTGCTGCACGGGGTATCCGTCGGCGGCCAGGCGGCGGGCCAGCTCGGACTGGCTCAGGGTGGAGCCGCTTTCCAGTTCGTAGAACTCGCGCGCTTTCTCGACGCCCAAAGCGCGCTCGATGAAGGTGAGGCCACCGCGCAGTTCGTTTTCCGCAAGATGCCCGGTGAGCGCGACGATCTCGCCACGCTCGGGCCATGGGCGGAACAGGCATGAGACCCGAAAAAAACGTTCGTCCCTGGTCTCCGACCAAAGTTCGCGCAGGATTGCCAGTCGCGTGTTGCCGCCATTGCGTATGATGTAGTGATCGTCGCCGGGCCGCCGGGTGATGGCCGGAGCCGCGTCCAGGCCACGTTCGCGGATGGATGCCTTGATTTCCTCGTACACCGGATTGCGCTTCTTGCGCGGGTCGTGGTCGTAGGGGCGCAATTGGTCGAGCGTCACGAGCATGGGCGTGTCGGCGATCGGGTCGCTCAAGGTCGTTGCTGACGGGCCGCTGCGCTCGAACCCGGACGCAAGCAGTTTGCCGGCCATCTGCTGGGAGGTGATCTCAGTCATGGCCGCCCCCCTGCGCTTGGGATCGGGTCTCGCGCTCGGCGCGATGGATCTGCGCACGGGCGTTGAGGGCTGCCCGGTGATCGCTGGCCGTCGAACTGGTATAGATCGCGGCGCAGCCTGCCTTGGTGAACTTGAGGTGACCGCCCGCCGTGCGCTTGACGTGCCAGCCTTCGCCCACGGCGAACTCGATCAGGGCGCGCAGCCGGCTGTGACCTCGGGCCAGTTCATGTGCGTTGGCCATGAGGCCTCCTGGTATCAAGAGGCTGTGGCGGACGGCCGGACACTGCGGCAAATCGATCCTGCCACTGCGGGAGCAATTCGTCGGCAAGATCGCGCATGGTGGCGAGCGCGGCGGGAGCGACTCTGCCCACTGGCTGGCGGTACTCGACCCGATGCACCGGCAGGCCGCGCGTCGCGGCACGCGGATAAGCCTCAATGGCCGGCACGTCGGTAGCCAACACACGGATGTCAGCATGGTCCTGGAACAGATCGCGCAGCGCCTGCTGGATCAGGCGGGCGTTGGCGGACACCGGATGGACGCGGTTGATGAGCAGGTGCAGCGGCGGTGGCTCGATGCCCAGCTGCCGGTACGGTGCAATGTCCTCCAGCAACTGCATGGTGCCGCGCCGCAGCTCGCGGGCGGCGAGAATTTCCGGGGTCACGGGTGACAGTGCGAGGTCGGAGGCCAGCACCGCCATCTCCAGCAGCACCGAGCGCGCGCCCTGGGTGTCGATCAGCACCAGGTCGTAGAGGGGATTGAGCGCCGGAAGCAGATGCCGCAGCCGCAAGCGCCCGTCCGGCGCGTGCAGCAGCAAAGTGTTCAGTTCGCCTCGGTGGTCGTTGGAGAGCACCAAGTCCAGGCCCGCGATGATCGTGCGGGACACAAGCTGGTCGAGGTCGCGCTCGTTGAAGGCCAGCAATTCATAGATGCCGCCCGGCGCGCGGTGAGCCAGCTCATAGTATGAGGACAAGGTGGGCTGCACATCGAGGTCGAGCAGCAGCACGCGCAGTCCGGCGTCCGCAGCGAGACCGCCGAGGTTCGCAGCCGTGGTGGTCTTGCCGACCCCACCTTTGGTTGAAATGATGGATACGACCTGCATGGCGTTCTCCGTGTCAAGATGAAAAGTCCGCGGGAGAACGGGTCAGGCCCGGTTGTTGACGCGCTCGTCGATCCACTGATCGATTTCGATGGAGTCCCAGCCCACGGCGCGCACGCCCAGACGCAGCGCCTGCGGGAACTGGCGTTTCTTCATCAGGTTGTAGATGTGGGCGCGCTTGAAACCGGATTTCGCTTCGACTTCTTCCAGGCGCAGGATGCGGCGCTCGTTTGGCTGCAGTACAGATGTTTGCGACATGGCAGTCACTCCTGAACGCTCAGTGGCGTTTGTTGGCGTGACCTCTATTCAATAGACACGGCTGCGAAAAGACATTGCAAATGCAATCTCCGCGACTGCACATACAAGCTGGCAAATCTCAGCGGGAGGCGCTACGCAGCCGGCGCCTGGCGGTGGCGAACTTACCGTTCAATGTCCGCTCCGCGATGCCCATGGCGCCGCTGTGATGGGCGACCAGCGCGCTGACTACGGCTTCCTGCGTCTTGAAGCTGGAGTACGGCGTGCCCGATGGCGATTGGCCGAGCATCAGCTCCAACAGGCCGCCAACGATGTTCAGGTAGGTGGCCTCGGCTCGATCACTGATCGGACACTGCGCGCATACCGGAATCACCGTGGGCTGCTTGAGCAGCGCGTCATGCTTGTCCTGCAACTCGCGAAGCTGACGTTTGGTCTGTTCTAGGACGGATTTCAAAGCCTGGCGTTCGACCAGCATGGCTTGCCCTGTTTCCAGAGAAATGAAGGGATGGGTGATGCGCTCGCTGCGGGAGAAGAGAAAGCCGGGCCGCTGCTCGGGGTAGTGCTGGCGCATCCAGCACTTCAGATCGACATGGCGTACCGTCAGATCAGGCGATTCGATCAACGCGGTGTCGCGCGTCGTGATGCCGTGCTGCCCGAAGGGCAGTTCCCCGTTGAGGATGCCGTCATAGATGCGGTCGGTGTACAGCCGCAGTTCGCCCAAACGTGGGCAGTCCAGCGACTGCGGCAGATTCATCGGCGACGAGACCGAAGCCAGAATCACCTGCTCGTATCGCAGCAGTCCGGCCCAGCGGATGGACGCTTCGAGCGGGCGGTAGAACACCTTTGATGTTGGTGCATCATTTTTGTTCTCGTGCATGCTCCGTCTCCTTCCAGGAGAAGAACTACAGGGCCGACTGCTTTTGCAGCCGTCCTCATGGTCGGCCTGTTGTCCGCGCAAGACGCGAGTGATGACGCCCGCTTTTGATTACTTCTGATCAGTTCGCGCAACGAGTAGGCGTTGTGTGCTCGATGTGCAAAAATCCATTGAGCACAAGAAAATCGAGCGTCCGTCGCGGCTCGACAGTGACGCTTGCGCTATCAGGATCGTGAGAAGTGGCGGCTCACGCAAAACCGTATCGGTATGGTCTGATACGGCAGCGGTTTGAAAAAGCTGCGAGCGGTCGGAATCTATTGATCCGGGCTTGGGATTGGCCGCAGAAATCCGCTGGCGTCATATCCGATCGGGATGCTGATATAGCGAAATAGCATCACAGAGAAGTCGCCTATGGTGACTGCCAAGCGCAGATTCGACGCTAAACATTGCCTGCCAACACTTGGAAATCGCGAGTTGGCGGGTGGTCATGCAACGATCGACCTATTGGTTCCCTGCTTGGACCTTGACCGGACGGGCTGCCGTCCGGCCTCAGCTCAACGGGCGACTAGGTCTTCGGGCGTATCAACCAACATTGCCGTTTTTACCAGGCGCTCTACAGTCTGCCTGGCCAGCACCGGAGACACCTCCGATTGCTCTGCAAGCTCATCGGCTTCTATGGCATGTGCGGCGACCAGTCGAGCTGCAAGATGCAGGTTGGTCGGATCGACTGCCTCGATGACTGGACACTTGCCCAGGGCATCGTATGGCCGCAGCAGTGCGTGATAGATGTGCCAGGTGTCGATGCCGCGCGGCACCAGCTTCAGGACAGCCTGAATCAGCTTGCGTTTGATGGGGTCGAGTTGCCAGTCCGGGACGCGCTGTCCACGGTGACCCAGATGGATCGACAGGAGATTGCCAGCCTGAATCTCGTAAGTGATCCAGCGGCGGGACTTGCCAACCAGCTTGGCGTAGTCGGCCACCGACAGGTTGTGGGATGCCTCGAACATCTCCAGCAATTGCAAGCGCTCGCGCTGCACCTCTGACAGCGTGGGTCGCGCGTACTCGGGCAGATGCACCGCCGAAAGTCGATAGACGGAAGCTGGAACCGCTGGCGCATCCGGTGCAGGCGCAACGATCAACTGAGGGGCGTTTGGATTCATGGCGGGCGGCTGCGCTGCCGCCTGTCCGGCAATCGTGGGCAGACCCTGCAGCGTGATGGTCAGGTGCGTGCTGGCAACTTCGACCTGATTCTGCTCGAACAAGTCCAGGCGGTCGGCCCAGTCTTGCATCATGACGCGGCGCTGCTCGACGTACTCGGCGTGGTTGTAGGTCGCGCTGATCCGATCCGGATCGGCATGCGAAAGTTGGGCGTCTACCCACTTGGGCGGATAGCCCAATTCATTGAGCGCGGTCGAGATGGTGGCGCGAACGCCGTGCCCAGTGAGCTGGTCTTCATAGCCCATGCGCTTGAGCGCGCCATTGAGCGTGTTCTCGCTGAGAGGTTTTTTCAGGCACCAATCACCGGGAATGAGATAGACCTGCGCTGGCTTCAGATTTCCCAGCAGATGACGAACGACTTCTTGTGCCTGCAATGACAGTGGCACGATGTACGGCGGGATGTCGGCGAAACGCTGGCGCTTCTTCTTGGTGAGCTGCTTGCGTTGCTTGAGCCTGACAACCGGGATGATCCACAGACCGCGCTCCAGATCGAACTGATCGGGCGTGGCGTAGCGCAATTCACCGGTGCGCACGCCCGTGAGCAGCAGTAGACGTAGACCCAGTTGCGTATTCAGGCGGCCGCTGTACTTGCGCAACGTCTGCAGCATTGTCGGCAGTTCGGGCATGCGCAAAAAGGGGTTGTTCTCCACCGGCGGCAGCGGCATCGCCACCACATCCAAATCCTTGGCCGGGTTGTCGCCCATGTTGGGCACCACCACCGAGGCGTAGGTGAATAGCTGGCTGAACCAGGTGCGCAGCTTCTCGGCGACCGACAGCGAGCCACGCTTTTCCACTCTGCCGATGATGTCCAGCAGGTGGGCGCGGGTGACGTCGTAGACGGTCAGGTGGCGCAATACGGGAAACACATCCTTGGCGAAGACGCGTCCGATCTGTTTGGGCGTGCTCTGGCGACCCTCATTTTCCAGAGAGAGGCTGCGGTGGGCCAGCCATTTGTCGTAGATGGCCTGGAAGGTGTGCTCGCCCGCCAGGACGATCGCGTGGCGTTTGCGCTTGCGCTCCGAATGCGGGTTGATGCCCTTGGCCAGCATGGCCCGGGCCTCGTCGCGCAGATGACGGGCGTCTTTCAGGGAAAGCGCGGGATAGCCGCCGAAGGACATGCGCTCGCGCTTGCCGCCCCAAGTGAAGCGGAAGTGCCAGGCCTTGAAGCCGGTGGCTGAGATGTGGAAGTAGAGACCGTCGAAATCGACAAGCGAATACGCCTTGCCGGTCACCTTGGCCTGTCGAACCTGGAGGTCTGAAAGCATGAGCCCAACTCCTGCGAAACGAGTTGGATGCCATGTTCCCGACGGAACCCCGGCTCCTCCAGCAACAATACGGTTTTGGGAACCTCCGCATTGCCAATGTACCACTCAACGTACCAGTTAGAACCGGCTGAGAGTGGATTTCGCTGGATGTCAGTGGATCGAGGCTGGGTGAAAATCCTCAATTCTGACAATGACTTACGGCATTCCCTGGCGTTCGGTGGAAGTCCCTGGAAAGTCGAAGTGGAGCGGGTGATGGGAATCGAACCCACGCTTGAGGCTTGGGAAGCCGCCGTTCTACCATTGAACTACACCCGCCCTGGGTGTCGTGCCCCGGCGTGAAACCAGGGCAGAGGCGGCGATTATAGCGCGGGATTCGGGCGGCCAGGACGATGCCCCGGCGCGCCCGCCAGCCGCGCTCAGTTGGCGGTGATGCCCGCCGCCTTGACCACCTTGCCCCAGCGCTCCAGTTCCGCCTGGGTATACGCGCCCAGCGCCCGCGGCCCCATGAATTCCGCCTCGGCGCCCTGCTCCGCGGCCTTCTGGCGAAAGGCCTCGGTCTGCATGATCTTCTGGATCTCTCCCGCGATCTTGTCCACCACCGGCGCGGGCGTGTTCCTGGGCGCATACATGGCGAACCAGGACGAGACGATCAGGCCGGGATAGCCGGCCTCGGCGGCCGTGGGCACATCGGGCAACGAGGCCAGGCGCGCGTTGCCGGTCACGGCCAGCGCCCGCAGTTTTCCGGCGGCGATCTGGCCGAGCAGCGGCGGCGGCGTGGTGATGGTCATGTCGACGGCGCCGCCGAGCAGATCGTTCAGCGCGGGGCCGGTGCCCTTGTACGGGATGTGCGTGATGCGGGTGCCGGCCATCTGATTGAGCAGCTCGGTGGCGACCTGCTGCAGCGAGCCGTTGCCGGACGAAGCGTAGTTCAGCTTGCCGGGGTTGGCCTTGGCGTAGTCGACCAGGTCCTTCAGGGTCTTGATGGGCAAGTCCGGACGCACCACCACGACCTGCGGCGCGGACAGCACATTGGCGACGGGCGCGAAGTCCTGGACCGGGTCCCAGCCGGCGGCGGGCGTGACATGGGGCGTGATGACCTGGAAGCCCGAGTACTGCAGCAGCAGCGTGTAGCCGTCCGGCTTGGCGCGGGCGACGGCCTGCGCGGCGATGCCACCGGATGCGCCGGGCTTGTTCTCGACTACCACGCTCTGGCCCAGGGCAGCGCCCAGCGGTTGGGCGATCAGGCGGGCCGCGATGTCGGTGGTGCCGCCGGGCGCGGCGGACACGATCAGCGTGACGGGGCGGTTGGGGAAATCGGCCTGCGCGACGGCGGCGCCGGCTGCGGCGACGCCAAGGACCGCGGCGCTGGCGCGCAGGGCGAGGGATAGGCGGAACGATGCCATGGGGATTGTCTCCTTGCTGTTTTGCGGGGCGGCCTTTGTGGAAGTGACTGGCTGCCTTCGGATATCGCGGGGTGGTGCTGCGGGGAACTACTGCTGGGTGCTGCGGGATGAGGGCGGCGCGCGATGGCGCCGCGTGACGGCATGGCCTATCGCGGGAACCGTTCGTCCAGCCACTCCGGCGGCTGGTGCGTAGCCAGGCGCGGGCCGGCGCGCAACAGCGCGTTGGGCAGCTCGCGCGCGACCAGCGCGGGCAGGCCGCGCACGATGGCGAGCAGCGGTTCCAGCACGACGCCGGTCCGCACGCCCATGCAGTCGAACATATGGACCAGCTCTTCGGTGTTGACGTTGCCACTGGCGCCTGGCGCGTAGGGACAGCCGCCCAGGCCGCCGGCGGCGGCGTCGAAGCGGACGATGCCGGCCTGCCAGGCGGCGACGGCATTGGCCAGCGCCATGCCACGGGTGTTGTGCAGGTGGGCGGTAAGCGCGATGCCAGGCAGGCGTCGCGCGGCCTGCGCGCACAGCTCGGCGACCTGGCTGGGATAGGCCATGCCGGTGGTGTCGCACAGCGTGATGCCGCAAGCGCCGGCATCGACCAGACGCGCGGCCAGTTCCAGCACCTGCTCGGCCGGCACGTCGCCGTCGAAGGGACAGCCGAAGGCGGTGGACAGCGACACGTTGCAGGGCGCGCCGGCGCGCGCGGCGGCGGCCAGCACCTGGCTCAGCTCGTCGAAGGAGCGCTCGCGGGTCATGCGCAGATTGGCGCGGTTGTGGGTCTCGCTGCAGGACATGACCAGGTTCATCTCGTCGACGCCGGCCTCCAGCGCGCGCTCCAGGCCGCGGACGTTGGGCACCAGCGCGGTGTAGACGACGCCGGGCCGGCGGCGGATGCCTTGCATGACGGCGACGGCGTCGGCCAGCGCGGGAATGGCCTTGGGCGAGGTGAAGCTGGTGACCTCGATGCGGGCGAAGCCGCAGTCGGACAGCGCGTCGACGAAGGCGATCTTGTCGTCGGTGGGCACCATCCGCGCTTCGATCTGCAGGCCATCGCGCGGGCCGACTTCGTTGATTTCAATAACGGGGGATCCTGCGTGCATGGCTTCGTCCTTGATGGGCTGGCTGGCGTTCATGCCGACGGGCTTGCCGGCGCTCATGCGATCACCCCCCGCGCGCGCAGCGCATCGCGCTGTTCCTGGCTCAGACCGGCCGAGGCCAGCACGGCGTCGGTGTGCTCGCCCAACGTGGGCGCGCGTTCCCGCACGGCGCCCGGGTTGTCGGACAGATGGGGAAAGACGGCCGGCATGTCCACGGCGATGCCGCTGGCGGCCTGCACGGTGGTGATGGCCTCGCGGGCGCGGTAGTGCGGGTCGCTGGCGATGTCGGCCACGGAATAGATGCGGCCCGATGGCACGTCGGCCTCGCGCATGGCGGCCAGCACTTCGTCGATGGAACGCGCGCGGGTCCAGTCGCCGATGGCGCCGTCGATCTCGGCGACGCGGCGGGCGCGGCCGTCGTTGTGCGCCAGATCGGGATCCCGGCCCAGGTCGTCGCGGCCGATGCGCGCCATCAGGCGGACGTAGATGGCGTCGCCGTTACCGGCGATGAGCACGTAGCCGTCCCGGCAGGGATAGGCGTTGGACGGGGCAATGCCGGGCAGCGCGGCGCCGGCCGGTTCGCGCACCGCGCCGAAGACCGAGTATTCCGGCAGCAGGCTTTCGCTGAGGTTGAACAGGCTCTCGTACAGCGCGGCATCGATGACCTGCCCCTGGCCGCCGCGCGCGTCGCGCTGGTACAGCGCCAGCAGCACGCCCAGCGCGCCGTGCAGGCCGGCGATGGTGTCGCCCAGCGACAGGCCGGCGCGCACCGGCGCGCGGCCCGGCTCGCCGTTCAGGTAGCGCAGGCCGGCCATCGCCTCGCCGATGGCGGCGAAGCCCGGCTCGCGCGCCTTGGGGCCGGTCTGGCCGTAGCCGGACACGCGCAGCATGATGAGGCGTGGATTCAGCGCGTGCAGCGCGTCCCACGACAGGCCCCATTTCTCCAGCGTGCCGGGGCGGAAGTTCTCGATCAGCACGTCGGCCTCGCGCGCCAGCAGGCGCACGATGTCCTGGCCCTCGGGCTGGCGCAGGTCCACGCATACCGATTGCTTGTTGCGCGACTGGGCTTCCCACCACACGGACGTGCCCTCGTGCAGCAGGCGCCACTTGCGCAAGGGATCGCCCTGGCCGGGCGGCTCGATCTTGACGACCTGCGCGCCGAAGTCCGCCAGCGTCTTGGCGGCGAAGGGGCCCGCGATGAGTTGTCCGAGTTCCAGCACGCGTATGCCGGCGAGTATCTGCCCTGCCATGTCGCCCTCCCGGCGCATCGACTTGATGATGGAAGGCAGTGTGCGCCATGCTGGCGCGCCGATGGAATGGACGATTCGGGAAGGGGGCATTCCCGGAACGAGAAGGCCCGGCAACCGGCGTGTCCGCACGCTTGCCTCGCGCGCGGCTGCCGACACGTTCGCGTCTTGCTCGACAGCCGACACGCTCGCGTCCCGCTCGACAGCCGGCGCGTCCGCGTCTTGCCGCGCCGAGGATCCGTGCCCGCCCCTACTCCTGCCCGCGCAAGTGCGCCAGCAGCAGCCGCGCGGGCACGGGCAACGCGTCGGCGTCGCGCACGCCCAGCAGCAGGCGGCGGCTGGCCCAGTCGTCGGCCAGCGCGATCAGGCGAATGGGCATGGAGCGCGCGTGCGGCTCGGCGGCCAGCCTCGGCAGGATGCCGACGCCGCCGGTGGCGGCCACCATGCGGCAGATCGCGTCGAAGCTGCGGACCTGGATGCGCAGTTGCATCGAGCGGCCCAGCCTGCCGCTTTCGTCGGCCAGCCGCGTCGCCAGCGAGGTCGCGGGCGGCAGGCCCACGTAGTCGTAGGCAAGCGTGTCGGCGAAGGCGACGCGGGCCTCGCCGGCCAGCGGATGGCGTTGCGGCACGATCAGCACCAGCTCGTCGCCCCGGTACGGCGTGGTGACGAGGCCGGGCGCGGGCGTGCGGTCGGCGAAGATGCCGATGTCGGCGCGGTTCTCCTGCACGGCGGTGACGATGTCGTTGCTGTTCTGCTCTTCCAGGTCGATGCGCACGGCCGGATGCGCT
Organism: Achromobacter sp. Marseille-Q0513; assembly: GCF_018195695.1. Taxonomy (NCBI): domain Bacteria; kingdom Pseudomonadati; phylum Pseudomonadota; class Betaproteobacteria; order Burkholderiales; family Alcaligenaceae; genus Achromobacter; species Achromobacter sp. Marseille-Q0513. The sequence goes on from NZ_JAGTJY010000001.1 coordinate 136,308, forward strand.
TCCATGAAGGCGGCCAGGTCCTCGGGCAGGAACTGGGTCAGCGACGAGGTGTTGGCGGCGATGCGCACCTGGCCGCGCACGCCCTGGGCAAAGTCGGACAGGGTGCCGGCCATCTGCTCCACTTCCTGCAGCACGCGCAGCGCGTGCACCAGACAGGCCTGGCCGGCCTCGGTCAGCTCGACGCCGGCGGCGTTGCGGTAGAGCAGCTGGGTGTCCAGCGCGGCCTCCAGGTCGGAGATGCGCTTGCTGGCCGCGCCCACGGCCAGGTGAGACTGGCGCGCGCCGGCCGAGATGCTGCCCTGGCGGGCCACCGAGACGAATAGCGAGAGCGTGACGAGATCGATGCGGGCGATGTTCAGGGGGGGCCCGGCGGCGCCCCACCGCCGCGGCTGCCCTATAGCGCGGGGGGCGCAGGGCGGGAATTGATCGTGCCCCCTTTAAACGCCCCGCAGCGGCCCGCGCCCCCCCCCCCTGCCACTACAATCCCGCCTATGACAACAAACAGCTTTGCGAATCTTCCCGTGAACACCCCCGCAACACCCGGCAACCCCGACTCGCCCGCTCCGGTTTCCCCGCAGACCGAAGCCGCGCTGGCCAGCGCCGCGCACGCGCCCAACAGCCCCGGCGCCGCCCACATCCGCAGCTTCGTGCATCGCCGCGGCCACATCACGCAAGGCCAGCTGGCCGCGCTGGAGCAGCTGCTGGGCAAGTGGTCGCTCCCCTACGCCGCGCGCCGGCTGGACCCGGCCGCCGCGTTCGGCCGCGAGGCGCCGACGGTGCTGGAGATCGGTTTCGGCATGGGCGAGACCACCGAGAAGATCGCGCTGGCGCGTCCGGGCGACAACTTCCTGGGCGTGGAGGTGTTCAACGCGGGCGTGGGTTCGCTGCTGCGCCGGATCGAGGATTCCAGCATCCAGAACCTGCGCATCATCCAGCACGACGCGGTGGAAGTGGTGCGCGACATGATCGCCCCCGATTCGCTGGCCGGCGTGCACATCTATTTTCCCGACCCGTGGCCCAAGAAGCGCCACCACAAGCGCCGCCTGATCCAGCCGCCGTTCATCTCGCTGCTGGCCAGCCGCATCGCGCCGGGCGGCTACATCCATTGCGCCACCGACTGGCAGGACTATGCCGTGCAGATGCTCGAGGTCCTGGGCAACGAGCCGCTGCTGAAGAACACCGTGGACGGCTACGCGCCGCGCCCCGACTACCGCCCCCAAACCAAGTTCGAGACGCGCGGCCTGCGGCTGGGCCACGGCGTCTGGGACCTGATCTTCAAGCGAGTCGCCTGATGCTGTATCCGCAGATCGAACCCTACCGCCACGGTTTCCTGGACACGGGCGACGGCCACCAGATCTACTGGGAACTCTGCGGCAACCCCCAGGGCAAGCCGGCGGTCTTCCTGCACGGCGGCCCCGGCAGCGGCTGCTCGCCGGTGCAGCGCCAGCTGTTCGATCCCAGCCTGTACAACGTGCTGCTGTTCGACCAGCGCGGCTGCGGCCGCTCGACGCCGCACGCCAGCCTGGAGAACAACACCACCTGGCACCTGGTCGCGGACATCGAGCGCCTGCGCACCGAGATCATGGGCGCGGACAAGTGGCTGGTGTTCGGCGGATCCTGGGGTTCGACGCTGTCGCTGGCCTATGCCGAGACGCATCCCGCCCACGTCAGCGAGCTGGTGCTGCGCGGCATCTTCACGGTGCGCAGCGCCGAGATCCGCTGGTTCTACCAGGAAGGCGCGTCCTTCCTGTTCCCGGACCGCTGGGAGGAATACCTGGCGCCGATCCCGCAAGCAGAGCACGGCGACCTGGTGCAGGCCTATCACAAGCGCCTGACCGGCGACGACCCCGTCGAGCAGCTGCGCGCGGCCAAGGCCTGGAGCAAATGGGAAGACAGCACCATCACGCTGCTGCCCAGCCCGCGCCACCAGCAGAGCCACGCCGCCGATCGCGCGGCGCTGGCCTTCGCCCGCATCGAGAACCACTATTTCGTGAACGCCGGCTTCATGGAAGAAGGCCAGCTGATCCGCGACGCCTACAAGCTGCGCGGCATTCCCGGCACCATCATCCAGGGCCGCTACGACGTCTGCACGCCGGCGCGCACCGCCTGGGACCTGCATCGCGCCTGGCCCGAGGCCGAGTTCCACCTGGTGCCCGACTCCGGCCACGCTTTCGATGAACCCGGCACGCTGGCGCGCCTGATCGCCGCCACCGACGCCTACGCCAAACGCTAAGGAGACGCGCATGCACATCACCCTGAACGGCGACGCCCGCGAATTCCCGCTCGACACCACGGTCGTCGAGCTGCTGGACACGCTGGGCTATGCCGGCAAGCGCGTGGCGGTGGAACGCAACGGCGAGATCGTACCCAAGAGCCAGCACGCGCAAACCACGCTGGCCGATGGCGACCAGATCGAGATCGTGGTGGCGGTGGGCGGGGGCTGAATGCCCAGCCGCCGGGCGGCCCCGGCACATCCCCTGAAGGGCTGCGGCAACGCAGCCCTTTTGCTTTACAAGGCCTCGACGGCGCGGCCTGGGCTTGATGATCTGCCGCAAGCGCCGTCAATCCATGAGCCAGACCGGGCTTTCCCGCAACGCGGCCGGGCGTCATAATCCGCAGCGAACATGTGTCAAGGCAGGTCGGCCGCGAGCCGGGCAGCCCTCCATGGAAGTTTCCCGCCTGGTGTCGCGGCTGGTCGGGCAACGCCACAACAAGACCGATCCGGGAACCTCGAAGCGTGAGCCGCAATCCATTCCCCCCTCCTGACGCCCCGCCGCAGTTCAGCGCGCAATTCGACAGCCGCGTCACGCCCGACGCGCCGGACATCTGGCGCACCCTGGTGCGCCCCTTTGTCGACGTCCAGATCGAAGCCGGCATGCAGCCCTTTACGGGCCAGATGAGCGGTACCCACCTGGGCGACAGCCTGATCAGCCGCAGCGCCTGCTCGGCCAACATGCGGCACCGCCGCACCGCGCTGGACGTGCGCCGCAGCCAGGTCGACCACCTGCTGATCCAGCTGTTCGTCGCGGGCGGCACCCAGGGCGACTATGGCAAGCACCCGGTCGATATCCGCGCCGGCTCGATCGGCCTGCTGGATCTTGGACAGACGCTGGACAGCCGCACCACGTCCTTTTCCACCATCACACTGACCGTGCCGCGCGACCGCCTGCCGACGGCGCTGCGCAGCCGCAAGCTGCACGGCGCGCTGCTGGATCCCGGGCAGGGCGCCACGCGCCTGCTGGCCTCGCACCTGTCGCAGCTGATGCAGCACGCCACCAGCCTGACGCGCGAAGAGATGTCCGCCTCGGTGAACGCCGGACTGATCCTGCTCAGCGGCAGCCTGTCGACGTTGCGCGACGGCGAGGATGACGGCCCGGCGCGGCAGGTGGTGCGCAATGGCATGCGCCGGCTGGTACGGCGCCATATCGAGCGCCATCTCGATGCCGAGCAGCTGTCGCCGGAGACGATCGCCGCGGCGATGGGCATCTCGCGCTCCAGCCTGTACCGGCTGTTCCTGCGCGACGGCGGCGTGAACGCCTATATCCAGGGCAGGCGCCTGGACAGGTGCTTCGATGAACTGCTGCTGGCCGCCGGCGGCCACATCGGCATCGCGGAGCTTGCCTACCGCTACGGCTTCTCGAGCGAAAGCGCGTTCAGCCGGGCGTTCCGCCTGCGGTTTGGCACGTCTCCCAGCGAGGTGCGGGCCCATGCCAGGGGACATGGCGACAGCGAACCGGCCGACATCCGGTCGCGCGAGGATGCCGCCATGATCCAGGCCTGGCTCAGCGACATCCGGCAGCCGGCTGCGGTCGCGGCCCGCTGACACGGCAAGCTGGGACGCCGGGTATGGTTTTGCGGGACGTGGGGTGAAGTAAAAGCGCGCGAGATCCTTGAAGATTGTCCGCTTTCATTTGCGGGCCTTCCCATGCATCTCCCCTGCCGCCCTCCCCTGCGCCTGTCGGCCCTGTCCCTGGCGGTCGCCGTCTGCTTCGCCGCCGCTCCAGACGGCGCGCAGGCACAAAAGATCCTGCGGGGCGGCGGCAACGGCGCCGGCCTGAACGGCACGATCAGCGGCCTGGGCGGCATCGGCGGCGGCGGTGGAGGCAGCGGCGGCGGGAACAACAAGGGCGGCGACGCGGCACAGACGCTGGACGGGGCGCCTCAGGCCGGCAGCGGTCCGGCCGGCGGCGCCGCCGGTAGCCGGGGCGGACTCTCCGACATCACGAGCGGCGGCGGCGGCGGCGGCGACGGCCCTTCCGGCCTGGGCAGCACCGGCGGCCGGGGCGGCTCGGGCAACGTCAACTCGCAGCGCTTCTACTACATGACGGCCGACCTTGCCGGCACGCCTGGCGAGGAGCCCTATCTGGCGCCCGGCAACAGCGCGGGCGGCGGTGGCGGCGGCGCCGGAATAGTGCTGCTGGGCCCGAACGTCGAGGCCGAAACCAACGCCCACCATATCCGGGGCGGCAACGGCGGCGGCACCGAGCTGTTCAACGACACTTACCTCGGCAACGGCGGCGGCGGCGGAGCGGCGTTGGTGATGGCCCAGGGCGGCTATCTGGTCATCACGGGCAACAGCACGATCCGGGGCGGCAATGGCGGGCAATCCAATTCCGTGCTGGCGGGCGGCAGCGGCGGCAGTGGCGGCGCCGGCGTGTTTCTCTACGACGGCGGCACGATGTACTTGAACCGCGGCAGGGTGGAAGGCGGCGACGGCGGCGCGGGTCCGACGGCCGGCATGGCCGGCGACGGCGTCCTGAGCAACCAGGGGCAGGTGATCAACGACGGCATCATCAACGGCGGCTTTGCCGCCCATGCCAGCCTGAACGCCGCCAGCGCCGGCAGCGCCGGCGTGCGAACCTGGGGAGGCGCCATCCGCAACAACGCGTCCGCCCTGATCCTGGGCGGACCGGGCGGCACGACCGGCCTGAGCCGCCCTGGCGTCACCACGGGGGACGGCGGCGCCGGCATCGTCTTCCAGGCCGGGCTGCCGGCAAGCCTGAGCAACAGCGGCACGATCGAAGGAGGCGTCAGCGGCCAGGACCTGGCCGGCACCGGGCTGCGCGGCCGAGGCGGGGTCGGGGTGGTCGGCGCCGCGTCGGGCCGCATCTCGATCGTCAACAGCGGCATCATCCGGGGCGGGCTGACCGGCCAGTCCTTGCGGGGCAACGCCATCGAACTGTATGGCAGCGACAATCGCCTGGAACTGGGCGCGTCATCGAACATCATCGGCAACGTCGTGGTCGCCGCGGGCGGCGCCAACAACGTCCTGGCGCTGGGCGGCGAGAGCGGACTCGGCACCTTCGACGTGTCGCGGATCGGGGCCGACCGGATCTACCAGGGCTTTGATGTCTACGAAAAGCTGGGCAACGGCACCTGGACGCTGACGGGCGTGGGCAATCAGGACTGGCGCGTGAAGCAGGGCATCATCACGGGCAACAGCCAGAGCATCGCCGGCAACGTCCGTTTCGCCACGGCCTCGGGCGCCACGCTGGTCATGGATGAAAGCGTCAGCGGCATCTACAACGGCACGATTTCCGGCGACGGCACCCTGGCCAAGACCGGCCGCGGCGATCTGATCCTGACCGGCGCCAACACCCACACCGGCGGCACGTCCGTGCTGGACGGCACGCTGGCCCTGGGCGCCCGCGGCCAGGCCGGCTCGGTGACGGGCGCGATCGACGTCAACACACGGCTGGAGATCTACAACACCGACAACAGCGGCCTCACCCGCGTCACGACCACGGCCGGCGTCGGCACGGCGTATTTCTATGCCGACGCCAACGCCGGCGCCGCGCAGGTGGTCAACAACAACCTGATGGGCTTCTACGAGCGCAGCTCGGCCGGCAACGCCGACCTGCGCAATCTCGGCCAGCTGCACTTCATCATGAACAGCAGCGCCGGCGCGGCGACGATCAACAATTCATCGTGGATCCAGTTCCTGGGCAATGCCACCGGCGGCAGCGCCGCCTTCACCAACACCCCTGGCGCGCGCGTCGATTTCGGCTACAGCGCGGGCCCGGCGGGCGACGGCAGGCTGACGGTCGGATCGCTGGCCGGCGACGGCACGTTCTTCCTGGGCGGCAATGAGCTGACGATCACCGGCGACGCCTCCACCGTGGTCTCGGGCATCATCGCCGACGGCGGCGACTCTGGCCGTACCGGCGGCTCGCTGGTCAAGGCCGGCAGCGGCACGCTGACGCTGCAAGGCGCGAACACCTATTCCGGCGCGACCACCGTGCGCGGCGGCATTCTGTCGGCCGGATCCGCCGATGCCTTCCGTTCGAGCAGCGGCCTCAAGGTCGAAAGCGGCGGCACCTTCGACATCGGCGGCCATGACGTCACCGTGCAGGGGCTGTCGGGCGCCGGCACCGTGACCAACCTGGGCAGCGTCAACCGCACGCTGACGGTCGACGATGCGCGGGACGCGAGCTTCAGCGGCGCGCTGGCCGATTCCCCGCAGGCCTTCCTGGCACTGACCAAGCGCGGCGCCGGCACGCTGGTCGTGACCGGCTCCAACACCTATGCCGGTCATGCGCGCGGCGAACGCGGCCATACCTCGATTTACGGCGGCACGCTGCAATTCGGCGATGGCGCCGCCCGCAGCGCCAACCGCCTGGGCGGCGATGTCTTCGTGCACGAAGGCGGCAGCCTGGCCATCGGCGGCACGACCATGGTCGACGTCGCCAACGACGTCAATCTGATCGGCGGCATTGGCGCCGGCGCCACCCTGTCGATCACCGCCAATGCGAACGGTCCGTCGCTCACCGCCGACCGCGTCCTGGTCGGCGCCAACACGACATTCAATCTCGGCGGCATCGACGGCGCGCGAGTCCAGGACAGGCTCCTGATCGACACGCGCAGCGGCATCCAGGGCGATTTCACGACCGTCAACATCGGCGGATCCGCCAACGCGGTGGACTATCTCTCCGCCTCGACCTACAAATCGGCCGACGGCAGGCAATATCTCGCCACCTACGTGCTGAGCTGGACGGCCGGCAACGACCGGGCGCAAGGCGCCTTCACCCTCGCCGATGCCGGCAATCGGTTCACCGTCGGCGCCGCCCTCTCCGACCAGGCCGCCAACGCCATCACGGGCTGGGACGGCAAGTCCCTGACCAAGGCCGGCCCGGGCACGCTGGTCCTGACCGGCGCCAATACCTATACCGGCGGCACCACCATCGCCAGCGGCACCCTGCAGCTCGGCGATGGCGGCAACAGCGGCTCGATCATCGGCAACGTCGCCAACCACGGCACACTGGTCTTCAAGCGCGGCGACGCCATCACCCATGGCGGCGACATCTCCGGCGACGGCGCCCTGCGCCAGCTCGGCAGCGGCGCAACGACCCTGACCGGCAACAACACCTCCCCGGGTGGCACCCCGGTCGAAAGCGGCGCCTTGCGCGCCGGCGGCGCGAATGCCTTCGCCGCCCGCACCGCCTACACCATCAACGGCGGCACGCTGGATTTGAACAACCATGACCTGACCGTCTCCGCGCTGTCGGGCAGCGGCGGCGCCGTGGCGCTAGGCACGGCGACCCTGACCATCGACCAGGCCATCGACACGGCCTATGCCGGCGCGCTCACCGGCTCGGGCGAGCTCGTCAAGCTGGGCGCCGGCACCCTGACCCTGGCTGGCAGATCGGCCATGAACCTGAAGCTGGCCGGCGGCGCATTGGTGACGAGCGCGCAAGCCCTGGGCGGCAATGCCGCGCTCGCCGCCGGCACCTCGCTGACCTTGAACCAGGCCAGCGACGCGGTCTATGGCGGCCAACTGTCGGGCGCCGGCAAGCTGCTCAAGCTCGGCGCCGGCAAGCTGGAGCTGACCGGCGACTCCTCCGCCTACACCGGCGCGACGACGCTGCAGGCCGGCACGCTGGCAGTGAACGGCAGGCTGGGCGGCGCGCTGACCGTGGGCCCGGCGGGACGCCTGCAGGGCAACGGCGGCATTGGTCATGCCGTCATCGACGGCACCGTCGCGCCCGGCAACTCGATCGGCGCCCTCAATGTCGCCGGCGATATCGTCTTCAATCCCGGCTCGACCTATGAAGTCGAGATCGACGCTACGGGACGCTCGGACCGCATCGCCGCGACCGGCGCGGCCACCCTCAATGGCGGCGCGGTGCAGGTGCTGGCCGGAGCCGGCGACTATGCCGGCAACACCCGCTACACCATCCTCACCGCCAAGGGCGGCCTCGCAGGCGCCTTCGGCGGCGCCACGACGAACCTGGCCTTTCTCTCCCCCACGCTCGACTACGACGCCAGCAACGCCTACCTGACGATGCGCCGCAACCAGGTCGCCTTCCAGAACGTCGGCGAAACGCGCAACCAGACCGCCGCCGGCGCCGCCTCGGAAAGCCTGGGGCTAGGCAACACCCTCTACGGCGCGGTGCTGAACCTGTCAGCGCCGCAGGCGCGGGCCGCCTTCGACCAGCTCTCGGGCGAGGCCTATGCGTCGGTCAAGACGACGCTGATCGAGGACGGACGCTACCTGCGCGATGCCATCAATGCCCGCCTGCGCGACGCCTCGGACGGCGGCGGACAGGCCGGCGCCACGGGCGTGGTCTACGAAGATGGCCAGGCGCGCCCGGCCCCGGCCGGCGGCGACCGCGCGGCGCTGTGGGCCCAGGCTTTCGGCGCCTGGGCGCAGACCCGAGGCAACGGCAACGCCGCGCGCCTGGGCCGTTCGACCGGCGGTTTTTTCGCGGGCGCCGACGCGCCGGTATCGCAACACTGGCGCCTGGGCGCCCTGGCCGGCTACAGCCGTACCAGCTTCGATGTGAAGGACCGCCGCTCCTCGGGATCGAGCGACAACTACCACCTGGGCCTGTACGCCGGCGCGCGCTGGGACAGGCTCGCGCTGCGCGCGGGCGCCAGCCACACCTGGCACGATCTGTCGGCGCGGCGCGATGTCGATTTCCCGGGATACTCGGACAGGCTCAAGAGCGGCTACCGCGCCGGCGCCTCGCAGGTCTTCGGCGAGCTGGGCTATCAGCTGCGCGCCGGCAACGCCGTCTTCGAGCCCTACGCCAACCTCGCCCATGTGAAGCTGCGCACCCATGGCCACACCGAGCAAGGCGGCGCGGCGGCGCTCAAGGCCGCGCCGGGCAGCACCGACATCACTTTCGGCACGCTGGGCCTGCGGGCCGCGCATGGCTTCGAGCTGAAGGGCGCGCCGCTGACGGTTCGCGGCATGGCCGGCTGGCGCCACGCCTTCGGCGACGTGGCGCCGCAGGCCACGATGCGCTATGCCAGCGGCGGCGCGGACTACACGGTCGGCGGCGTGCCGCTGGCGCGCAATATCGCGGTGGTCGAGGCCGGACTGGACTACGCGGCGGCCTCCCGGGCCACCATCGGCCTGGCCTACAACGGCCAACTGGGCGCCGGCCTGGGCGACCACGCCGTCAAGGCGACGTTCAACCTGCGCTTCTAGCGCCTGCCCTGCCCCGTAGCGGCCGCCCCGACGTGGCGACAGCTACGGGCATCCTCCGCCATTTGCAGCCAACTCGCGCGCATTCTTGCGTAGTCTGGCGCATGGCTAGCAACCTGTTACACGTTTACCCCTCGTCTGCGGGCAAGCGCGCGGGTAATAATTCCCGATGCCGCGCGCAACCGGCCCACGGGCCGTGCGCCCTGCCATCCATCGCTCTTTTCCCACCGTAACAGCAACATAGATAAAGGAATCACTATGGGTCTGCTCAATTTCATCAAGGACGTTGGAGAAAAACTCTTCGGTGCCAGCGAAGCCAAGGCCGCCACCGTCGACGAGCTGAAGAAGGAACTGGACAAGCACGGCCTGAACGCCGACGGACTGCAGATCGCGGTCGACGGCGACAAGGTCACGGTCAGCGGCACCGCCGCCAATACCGAAACCGCCGAGAAGATCGCGCTGGCGCTGGGCAACACCGTGGGCGTGGCCCAGGTGGACAACCAGCTCAAGGCCACCCAGGCCGCCCCCGAGGCCAAGATGTACACGGTGCAGAAGGGCGACAACCTCTGGAAGATCGCCGAGGCGCAATACGGCAAGGGCCAGGGCGGCAAGAACACGCTGATCTTCGAGGCCAACAAGCCCATGCTGACCAGCCCGGACAAGATCTATCCCGGCCAGGTGCTGCGCATCCCGCCGGCGGCCTGAACGCCCACGCAAGAATCCGAATAGCCGGAAGGCGCGCCCGCGCCGCCCGGCTGATCGCGGCACTGATCCCCCAGATTGCCGCGATGACTTGGCCAGACGCAATGTCTGGCCATTTTTTGCGCCGCCGCGCGAGCCTTACTTCATCCCGAAGCGGCCCAGCCCCTTCAGGCCGCCCATGGCGCGCATCATCTTGGCCATGCCGCCCTTCTTCATCTGCTTCATCATGCCCTGCATCTGGTCGAACTGGGCCAGCAGGCGGTTCACTTCCTGCACCGGCACGCCGGAGCCGGCGGCGATGCGGCGCTTGCGCGAGGCCTTGATGAGTTCAGGCTTGGCGCGCTCGGCCGGGGTCATGGAATTGAGGATGCCTTCCGTGCGGCGCAGCTGCTTCTCGGCCTGGCCGCCCTGCAGCTGGCCGGCGGCTTGCTGGAACTGGGCCGGCAGCTTTTCCAGCAGCGAGCCCATGTCGCCCAGCTTCTTGACCTGGCCGAGCTGGTCGCGGAAGTCGTTCAGGTCGAACTTGTTGCCCGACTTGATCTTGGACGCGAGCTTCTGCGCCTCGGCGATGTCGATGTTCTTCTGCGCCTGCTCGACCAGCGACACGATGTCGCCCATGCCCAGCACGCGCTGCGCCATGCGCTCGGGGTAGAACGGCTCCAGGCCGTCGAGCTTTTCCGAGACGCCGACGAACTTCAACGGCTTGCCGGTGACGTGGCGCACCGACAGGGCCGCGCCGCCGCGGGCGTCGCCGTCCAGCTTGGTCAGCACCACGCCGGTCAGCGGCAGCGCGTCGGCGAAGGCGCGCGCGGTGTTGACCGCGTCCTGGCCCTGCATGGCGTCCACCACGAACAGCGTTTCCACCGGCTTGACCAGGTCATGCAGCGCGCGGATCTCGCGCATCATGGCCTCGTCGATGCCCAGGCGGCCGGCCGTGTCCAGGATCAGCACGTCGTAGTGATGGCGGCGCGCGTGGTCGACCGCGTTGCGGGCGATGTCCTCGGGCTTCTGGCTGGGGTCGGAGGGCAGGAAGTCCACGCCGACCTGCGCGGCCACGGTCTTCAACTGCTCGATGGCGGCGGGACGGTAGACGTCGGCCGACACCACCAGCACCTTCTTCTTGCCGGTCTTGCGGCCGTGCTGGGTGTGCTGGCCCTCGGACAGCCAGCGCGCCAGCTTGCCGGTGGTGGTGGTCTTGCCCGCGCCCTGCAGGCCGGCCATCAGGATCACGGCGGGCGGCTGCACGGCCAGCGACAGTTCGCCGGAGTCGGCGCCCAGGTCGCCGCCCATCAGCGCGGTCAGTTCCTTGTGGACCACGCCGACCAGGGCCTGGCCGGGGCTGAGGCTGCCGGCGACTTCTTCGCCCAGCGCCTTGTCCTTGACCCGGGCGACGAACTCGCGCACCACGGGCAGCGCCACGTCGGCTTCCAGCAGGGCCATGCGCACTTCGCGCAGCATCTCCTGGGTGTTGGCCTCGGTCAGGCGGGCTTCGCCGCGCAGCGTCTTGACGACGCGCGACAGGCGTTGAGTTAGGTTATCGAGCATGAGAGGCGTTTCCGCTTAAACTAGTCGACTCGAACGGTGGCCGCCCGCGCGAATTCCGCGCTTTCCGGGTCATTTGGACCCCGGCCCCATCCTGACGACGGTTTCTATGTCACTAGGCATTGTATTTCACGCGGCGGCCGCCCTGGCCTACGCGCTGCTCGGGGGGGCTTTGTGGCTCCGGCTGGCCGGCGCTGGCGCCGGCGCCAGCGGCATCGAACAGACCGGCAAGATCGCCCGCGCCTGCCTGCTGGGCGCCCTGGTGCTGCAGGGCATCGGCCTGCAGCAGTCCATGCTGGGCGCGCAGCACCTGTTCATCGGCTGGGCGCTGGCCCTGTCGGCGGCGATCTGGCTGGGCATGGTGGTGTTCTGGCTGGAAAGCCTGCTGGTGCGCATCGACGGCCTGCAATTGCTGCTGCTGCCCGCCGCCACCATCGCCAGCGCCCTGGCGGCGCTGTTTCCCCAGGGGCAGTTCGTGCCCCATGCCAACGACGCCTGGCTGCGCGCCCACCTGCTGATCGCGCTGGCCGCCTATGGCCTGATCACCATCGCCGCCCTGCACGCCATGCTGATGGCGCTGCTGGACCGCCACTTGCACCGCCCGCTGGACGCGCCGGCCGAGCGCAGCATGATCGGGCGCGTGCTGGATTCCCAGCCGCCGCTGCTGGTCCAGGAACACCTGCTGTTCGTCATCATCTGGATCGGCTTCGCCGTGTTGTCGCTGGCGGTCGTGTCCGGCTCGATCGCCTCGCTCAAGCTCACCGGCAAGATCCTGCCCTTCGACCACAAGACCGTCTTCACGCTGCTGTCCTGGGCGACCTTCGGCGTGCTGCTGCTGGGCCGCCACGTCTGGGGCTGGCGCGGCCGGGTGGCGCTGCGCTGGACGCTGACCGGCTTCGGCTTCCTGATCCTGGCCTACACCGGCAGCCGGTTCGTGCTGGAAATGATTCTGCATCGGGGTTGAACGTGGGCAAGCTGCTGTTCTGGATCGTCATCATCATCGCGGTGCTGTTCGTGGCCCGCATCGCCGCCCGCATGGCGGCGGCGCGCGACGCGCGCCCGGCTTCCCCGCCGCCCAAGCCGCCCGCCCAGCCCGGCGGCGGCGCCGAGGCCATGGTGCGCTGCGCGCACTGCGGCATCCACCTGCCCCGCTCCGAGGCGCTGCTGCAGAACGGCCGCACCTGGTGCAGCGCCGACCACGCGCAGCGCGGCCCCACCAGCAAATAGCCGGCAGATAGCCACCGAACGCCGCCGCCAGGCGGCAAATGAGCGACGATCAACCGGCCGCCTGCCGGTTGCGCGCCTTCGGTCCGCCGCAGCCAGCCCGCCGTCCCTGGGCAGGTCTCCAAGCTTGGCATAATGACCGCTGGAGACACACACCCACCGAGCATCGAATTGCCATGGCCCTGCAACTGGATCGACATGGCTGGTTGAGACCGGCCCCCGGCGTCACCCTCATGCCCTCGCCCAACCGCGACGCGCGCCCCGCCGGCGCGCAGGTGTCGCTGCTGGTGCTGCACAACATCAGCCTGCCCCCGGGCCGCTTCGGCGGGCCGGAAGTGGCCGGCCTGTTCCTGAACCGGCTCGACTACGGCTCGCATCCCTGGCTGGAACGGCTGCGCGGCCTGCGCGTGTCGGCCCACTTCTTCATCCGCCGCGACGGCGCCGTGATCCAGTTCGTGTCCACCGAGGACCGCGCCTGGCACGCCGGCGTGTCGCGCTACGCGGGCCGGGAACGCTGCAACGACTTTTCCATCGGCATCGAGCTGGAGGGCACCGACACCCTGCCCTACGCCGACGCCCAGTACCAGGCCCTGCGCCAGCTGGCGCCCGCGCTGCGCTCGCGCTACCCGCTGGCCGCCGCCTGGGGCCACGAACACATCGCCCCGGGCCGCAAGACCGACCCCGGGCCGGCTTTCAACTGGACGCGCTTCGGGCGCGAAAACGGCTTCGCGCGGCGGCAACTGCCGCCCGCCTGATGCGCCATCTCATCACTCAAGGAACGGATATGCTGAAGATCTGGGGACGACTGACGTCCGTCAACGTGCAGAAAGTCATGCTGGCCGTGCGCGAACTGGCGCTGCCGCACGAGTTCATCCTGGCCGGCGGCGCGCATGGCGTGGTCGACACGCCTGAATACGCCGAGCGCAACCCCAACCGCCAGGTGCCGGTGATCGACGATGGCGGCTTCGTGCTGTGGGAATCGAACGCCATTGTGCGCTACCTGTCCGCCCGCTATGGCGCGGGTTCGCTGTGGACCGAGGATCTGGGCCTGCGCGCCGATGCCGACCGCTGGATGGACTGGCAGGCGACCGAGTGGCAACCCGCCATGGTGCCGGCCTTCCTGGGCCTGATCCGCACGCCCGAGGACAAGCGCGACCGCGCCGCCGTCGACGCCTCGATGCAGCGCGCCAATGCGCGCGCGCTGATCCTGGAACGCGCGCTGCAGGGCCGCGAATTCATCGCCGGCCGTCAGCTGACCATGGGCGACATCGCGCTGGTGGCCTCGGCGCACCGCTGGCTGGGCCTGCCGGCCGAGCGGCCGCAGACGCCGGCGCTATCGGCCTGGTACCGCCGCATCATGATGCGGCCGGCCGCCCAGGGCGTGCTGACGCTGCCGCTGGAATGATCCAGCCCAGTTCCGCCGAGATCCGCATGGCCGCGTCGCGCACCGCCGGCACCATCTCGTCCATCCGCTCCAGCGACATATAGGGCACGGTGCTGGACACGCTGATGGCGGCCACGATGCCGCTGGACGCGTCGCGCACCGGCGCCGCCACGCAGCGGATCGAAGGCTCGTTGTCTTCCAGGTCGAAGGCATAGCCTTGCGCCGCGTAGCCGCGCATGCGCTCGCGGAACGCCTCCCAGCCCTGCTGCCCGCCCGGCGCGCGCGACGACACCGGGCCGCCCACGCGGTGCAGCGCCTTCCATTGCGGCTCGTCCGCGTCCAGCAGCAAGGCCTTGCCCACGCCCGTGGCCGCCAGCGGCATGCGGTGGCCGACGCGCGAGCGCATCTCCAGGCCCTTCTTGCCGGGGATTTTTTCCAGATACAGCACTTCGTCGTTGTCACGCACCGCCAAGTGGATGGTGTCGCCGGTCAGCTCGGCCAGGCCGTCCAGGTACGGGCGCGCCAGCGTGGCCAGCGGAAAGGCCTCGCGCGCCTGGAAACCCAGTTCGATCAGCTTGGGGCCCAGCACATAGCCCACGCCGGGCAGCACCCGCAGATAGCGTTCCTGCACCAGGCAACTGGCCAGCCGGTGCGTGGTGCTGCGCGCCACGCCGATGCGGGCGCACAGCTCCTTCAGGTCGCGCGCGCCGTCGGCCACGGCCTGCACCACGGCCAGCCCGCGCATCAGCGTCTGCGTGCCGGCGGGCGCTGCGGCGTCGGGGTCCAGGGGCGTGAGGGAGGAAGCATCGGTCATGGGAATCGTCACGGCGGCGAGCACGGGAAAGGAAGCGGGAAGGCGGGGGAAATGCGAGGGACTGCGTGTGATGGATCCCGTTTCAGGCACACGTTTTATTCCCTATATGTGGGATTAAATTCTATATTTTGAGATTTTTCAAGCGCTGATCTAGAATTTTTCCCAACGCCCGGCCGCCGCCTTTTGCGCGAGTCCCGGGCCTGGACACAACAAGGTCCGCGCCCTCCTTGCGGTTTCCCGAGCCGGCGCGGCCAGACACGAGACAGACTCAGATGACATCCGCCACGCCCGCCCGCGCCGCCCTGATCGCGCTGGACTGGGGCACGTCCTCGCTGCGCGCCTACCGCCTGGACGGCGCCGGCCGCACGCTGGACGCGCGCCACCTGCCCTGGGGCATCATGCGCCTGCCGCAACCGCTGCAGGACGGCGCCGCCACGCCGGCCTTGTCCGGCTTCGAACTGGCCTTCGAGCAGGCTTGCGGCGACTGGCTGCGGGCCGAGCCCGCGCTGCCCGTGATCGCCTGCGGCATGGTCGGCAGCGCCCAGGGCTGGCAGGAGGCCGCCTACCTGGACGTGCCGGTGGACCTGGACCGCATCGGCACGCTGCTGACCGTGGTCGAGCGACCCGGCGCCACGCCCGTGCGCATCGTGCCCGGCCTGATCCAGCGCCACGGCCTGCCCAACGTGATGCGCGGCGAGGAAACCCAGGTCTTCGGCGTGCTGCGCGACGCCAACGCCATTCCGGACGCCGGCCTGCTGATCGGCCTGCCCGGCACGCATTCCAAGTGGGTCGGCGCGCGCAACGGCCAGGTCACGCACTTCGATACCTTCATGACCGGCGAGGTCTACGCCGCGCTGCGCGGCCACACCATCCTGGGCCGCACCATGAGCGATGCCGCCGCGCCCGACATGGCCGCCTTCGAACGCGGCGTGAAGGTCGCCGGCGCGCCGGAAGGCCGCGCCGGCGTGCTGTCCACCATCTTCAGCACGCGCGCGCTGGGCCTGACCGGCGAACTGGCGCCGGCCTCGCAGGCCGACTACCTGTCGGGCCTGTTGATCGGCCACGAGATCGCCGCCCTGGCGGCCATGCTGCGCGCGCAGGGCCAGGCGCCCCGCATCGTGCTTTGCGGCGAGCCCGCGCTGTGCGAGCGCTACACGCTGGCCATGACGCACTACGGCCTGGGCGCGCCCGAGCAGGCGCAGAACGCCACAGAGCGCGGCCTGTGGCACCTGGCGCTGGCCGCCGGGCTGGTCCCCTCATCTTCGATTTCCGCCTAGGAGCCCCTCCATGACGCATCCCGGTCTGCAAACCGCCATGGCCCATTGCGGCCTCATCGCCATCCTGCGCGGCATCCCCCCCGCCGATGCCGCTGCCACCGCGCGCGAACTCTACGCCGCCGGTTTCCGGCTGATCGAAGTGCCGCTGAATTCGCCCGAGCCGTACGCCAGCATTCGCGCCATGCGCGACGCGCTGCCGGCCGACTGCCTGGTCGGCGCCGGCACCGTGCTGGATCCCGCCGACGTGGCGCGCGTGAAGGACGCCGGCGGCGAGATCATCGTCATGCCGCACAGCGACCCCGCAGTGATCCGCGCCGCCAAGGCCGCCGGTCTGGCCTCCAGCCCCGGCGTGGCCACGCCCACCGAGGCCTATGCCGCGCTGGCCGCGGGCGCCGACGTGCTGAAGATGTTCCCCGCCGAACAGCTCGGCCCCGTCGTGCTCAAGGCCTGGCGCGCCGTGCTGCGCCCGCCCGTCGCGCTGGTGCCGGTGGGCGGCATCACGCCCGACAACCTGTCCACCTACGCCCAGGCGGGCGCCAGCGGCTTCGGCCTGGGCTCCGCCTTGTACAAGCCCGGCCAGACGGCCGCCGAAACCGGCCAGCGCGCGCGCGACTTCGTCGCCGCCTGGCAACGCGCCTATCCCGCCCAGGAGACCCAAGCATGAAGATCACCAAGCTCACCACCTACATCGTGCCGCCCCGGTGGTGCTTCCTGAAGATCGAGACCGACGCCGGCATCGTCGGCTGGGGCGAGCCCGTGGTGGAAGGCCGCGCGCACTCGGTCGCGGCCGCGGTCGAGGAACTGTCGGACTACCTGGTCGGCAAGGACCCGCGCAACATCGAGGACCACTGGACCGTGCTGTACCGCGGCGGCTTCTATCGCGGCGGCGCCATCCACATGAGCGCGCTGGCCGGCATTGACCAAGCGCTGTGGGACATCAAGGGCAAGCACCTGGGCGTGCCCGTGTCGCAGCTGCTGGGCGGCAACGTGCGCGACCGCATCCGCGTGTACTCGTGGATCGGCGGCGACCGCCCGGCCGACACCGCCGCGGCCGCCAAGAGCGCCGTCGAGCGCGGCTTCACCGCCGTGAAGATGAACGGCACCGAAGAGCTGCAATACATCGATTCGTTCGACAAGGTCGAGAAGTGCCTGGAGAACGTGGCCGCCGTGCGCGACGCGGTCGGCCCGAACGTGGGCATCGGCGTGGACTTCCATGGCCGCGTGCACAAGCCCATGGCCAAGGTGCTGATGAAGGAGCTGGACCCGTACAAGCTGATGTTCATCGAAGAGCCCGTGCTCAGCGAGCACTACGAGGCGCTCAAGGAACTGGCGCCGCTGACGTCCACGCCTATCGCGCTGGGCGAGCGGCTGTATTCGCGCTGGGACTTCAAGCGGGTGCTGTCCGAAGGCTATGTGGACATCATCCAGCCGGATCCCTCGCACGCTGGCGGCATCACCGAAACGCGCAAGATCGCCGCCATGGCCGAGGCCTATGACGTGGCGCTGGCGCTGCATTGCCCGCTGGGCCCGATCGCGCTGGCCACCTGCCTGCAGATCGACGCCGGCTGCTACAACGCCTTCATCCAGGAACAGAGCCTGGGCATCCACTACAACGCCGCCAACGACCTGCTGGATTACGTCAGCAACCGCGAGGCGTTCGCCTACCAGGACGGCATGGTCATGATCCCGCAGGGGCCGGGCCTGGGCATCGAGGTCAACGAGGAATACGTCAAGGAACGCGCCGCCGTCGGCCACCGCTGGCGCAACCCCGTCTGGCGCCACGCCGACGGCAGCTTCGCCGAATGGTAGGCCGATAGAAGAACGCGAGAGAGGAGACCCCCTTGACCACCGCCACCCACCTGGGCGCGCAAGGCGCCCAGCGGCCGACCCGCAGCCGCTATCTCATCATGGTGATGTTATTCATCACTGTCGTGATCAACTACCTGGACCGCAGCAACCTGTCCATCGCCGCGCCCGCGCTCAAGGATGAGTTCGGGCTGGATACCGTGCACGAAGGGCTGATCCTGTCGGCCTTCGGCTGGACCTATGCCGCCATGCAGATCCCCGGCGGCTGGCTGGTGGACCGCGTGGCGCCGCGCGTGCTGTACGCCGCCGCGCTGATCCTGTGGTCCGCCGCCACGTTCTTCATGGGCTTCGCCAGCAGCTTCATCGTGCTGTTCGTGCTGCGCCTGGCGGTGGGCGCGCTGGAAGCGCCCGCGTATCCGATCAACAATCGCGTCGTCACCACCTGGTTCCCGGAAAAGGAACGCGCCACCGCCATCGGCTTCTACACGTCCGGCCAGTTCGTCGGCCTGGCATTCCTGACGCCGGTGCTGGCCTGGCTGCAGCACCACTACGGCTGGCACATGGTGTTCGTCAGTACGGGCCTGTTGGGCATCGTCTGGGGCGTGGTGTGGTTCATGGTGTATCGCGAGCCGCGCCAGTTCAAGGGCGCCAACGCGGCCGAGATCGAGCTGATCCAACAGGGCGGCGGCGTAGTCGACCTGGAGAAGCGCGTGACCGAGAAGAAAGCTCCGTTCTCGTGGACCGATCTCGGTCTGGTCATGTCCCAACGCAAGCTGTGGGGCGTGTACCTGGGCCAGTTCTGCCTGACCTCGACGCTGTGGTTCTTCCTGACCTGGTTCCCGACCTACCTGGTGAAGTATCGCGGCATGGACTTCATCAAGTCGGGCTTCCTGGCCTCGGTGCCCTTCCTGGCCGCCTTCGTCGGCGTGCTGTGCTCGGGCGTGCTGTCGGACTTCCTGATCCGCCGCGGCGCCACGGTGGGCCTGGCGCGCAAGCTGCCCATCATCCTGGGCCTGCTGATCTCCACGTCCATGATCGGCGCCAACTTCACCGATTCCACGCCCTGGGTCATCTTCTTCCTGGCGGTGGCCTTCTTCGGCAACGGGCTGGCCTCGATCACCTGGTCGCTGGTGTCGGCGCTGGCGCCGGTGCGGCTGCTGGGCCTGACGGGCGGGGTGTTCAACTTCGTCGGCAACCTGTCGTCCATCTGCACCCCGATCGTGATCGGCTTCCTGGTGTCCAAGGACAGCTTCGCGCCCGCCATCGTGTACGTGTCCTCGCTGGCCCTGCTGGGCGCGCTGTCGTACATCCTGCTGGTGGGCAAGGTGGAGCGGATCGAAGCCTGAGTCCCGTCCGCGCGCTTGCCGCAAAGCCCTTGGCCTATTCAGGCCAAGGGCTTTTTTCCTGGATAGCCCTGTTCTGCGCGACGGCCTCGCGCCGTGGCCGCGCAGACCGCCGGCCGCATCCACACATGCGCTAAATCCTGTGCCCTTCCGCCTGCGCGCCATGGCGACATGGCTTGTTCGCTCTATTTTTGTTATGTTATAACAATTCAAATTATCCAAAAATTGCTCACTGTGATCGGTGTGCCCCCCAGCACCGTTCGCCGCGCGCCGTGGCGCCACGGTCGCCCGCAGCCCCCCTCATTCAGGAAACTCCCTCCGTGCTCGAAGCCATCGGCCTGACCAAGCGCTACGGCGACCAGACCGCACTCCATCCGCTGGACCTGCGCATCGCGCCCGGCGAGATCTATTGCCTGCTGGGCGCGAACGGCGCCGGCAAGACCACCACCATCAACCTGTTCCTGAACTTCATCCAGGCGGACGGCGGCAAGGCGCTGATCAACGGCCTGGACGTTGCGCGCGAACCGCTGGAAAGCAAGCGCCACGTGGCCTACATCCCGGAACAGGTCAACCTCTACGGCACCCTGAGCGGCCTGGAGAACCTGCGCTATTTCGCGGCCCTGGCCCTGGGCGAGACGCCGCCGCGCGAGCGCCTGCTGACGTGGATGGCGCAAGCCGGCCTGGACGCCGCGGCGGCCGACAAGCGCGTGGCCGCCTATTCCAAGGGCATGCGCCAGAAGGTCTGGATCGCGGTGGCGCTGGCCAAGAACGCCCGCGCGCTGCTGCTGGACGAACCGACATCCGGCCTGGATCCGTCGGCCGCCGCCGAGTTCACCGAACTGCTGCAACGCGCCAGCGACCAGGGCGTGGCCATCCTGGCCACCACGCATGACCTGTTCCATGCCCGCCAGACCGCCACGCGCATCGGCATCATGAAGCGCGGCCGCCTGGTGGAGAACCTGGACAGCAGCCAGATCAGCGACGTCGACCTGCAGGCCCTGTACCTGGAACACATGAGGACCGCCGCATGATCGCGCTGATCGCACTGAAGGATCTGCGCGAGCGGCTGCGCGACGGCCGGCTGTACTGGGCCGGCGGCATCGTCGCGCTGCTGCTGCTCACCGCGCTGGCGGTGGGCTACGCGCACCAGCGCGATGCGCGCGCCGAACAGGCCGCGGCCCAGGACGCCGACTACCAGGACTGGCTGCGGCAGGGCGCGCGCCATCCGCACGACGCGGCCCACCAGGGCATGCACGTGTTCAAGCCCGATCCCGCGCTGGCGCTGCTGGACCCCGGCATCAATCCCTATATCGGCAACGCCATCTGGCTGCAGGCGCACCGGCAGAGCGAAGTGAAATTCCGTCCGGCGCAGGACGCCACCGGCCTGCAGCGCTTCGGTGATCTGTCGGCGGCCTGGATCCTGCAGGCGCTGGGCCCGCTGCTGGTGATCGTGCTGGGCTTCAATGCCTTTTCCGGCGAACGCGAACAAGGCACGCTGCGCCAGGCGCTGAGCCTGGGCGTGGCGCCGCGCCAGCTGCTGTGGGGCAAGGCGGCCTCGCTGGGCCTGAGCCTGCTGTTGCTGCTGGCGCCGGCGGGCATGGTCGCCGCCGTCGCCGTGGCACTGGCCGGCGGCGGCGCGGACGCCGCGCTGCGCTATGCGGCCCTGCTCGGCGGCTATGCGCTGTATCTGGCCATCTTCGTCTTCATCACGCTGGGCGTCTCGGCGACCGCGCGCTCATCGCGCGTGGCCATCACCGTGCTGCTGGCGATCTGGATCGCCAATACCGTGGTGGCCCCGCGCGTCATGGCGCAGGCCTCGCGCGCGCTTTATCCCAGCCCCACGCGGCTGGAATTCAACCAGGCGTTGAACGACGATCTCAAGGCCACCTCGGATCGCGTCTGGATGCAAGCCTTCGGCACCACCGAACGCTGGAGCCGCGACGTGCCGCTGAACCAGTGGGGCCTGGCGCTCAAGCTGGACGACCAGTCCAGCTACAAGGTCTATGACCGCCACTACGGCCGGCTCTGGGACACCTGGGAACGCCAGCAGACGGTGCAGGAAGCGGGCGGCTGGCTGATGCCGCTGCTGGCGCTGCGCGCCTATTCGGCCGCCATGGCCGGCACCGATTTCGCGCATCACCGCGACTTCACCGTGGCCGCCGAAGGCCAGCGCCGCGTGATCCAGGATCTGGTCAGCGCCGATCTGGTGGCGCATGCGGATCCGCTCGGGCACCAGCATTTCTCCTACAAGGCCGGCGCCTCGCTGTGGGCCCGCGTGCCGGCCTTCGACTACCACCCGCCCGCCGCTGGCTGGGCGCTGCGCCATGGCGCGCTGGCCCTGCTGATGCTGTGTGTCGGCCTGGTCCTGAGCCTGGCCTGCGCGCTGCGCGCCGTCGCCCGCCAACCCGTGCTGTAGGAACGCGACGATGTCCGCCTCCCAGACCCCGCGTTTCTTCCTGGTCCTGCGCCACGAGCTGCGCCTGCTGCTGCGCGAACACGTGCTGTGGCTGGCGGGCGGCCTGTTCCTGCTGCTGGTGGCCTACGCCATGTTCAACGGCCTGCTGCAGACCGCCCAGCGCGACGCGGCGCAAGCCGCGCTGGCGCAGGCCGACGCACAGGCGCGCGACCGGTTGCAGGCCCAGCTTGAGCGCATCCTGGCCGGCCAGGAGACGCCCACGCCGTTCGGCAATCCGGCCAGTCCCGCCAACGTGGGCGGGGGCCTGGGCGGCCAGTACGCCATCCTGCCCAGCCTGCCGATGGCGCCGGTGGCGCTGGGCCAGACCGACCTGTTCCCCTCGCAGTTCAAGGTGACCTATCAAAGCAAGGTCAACTTCATCCACAACAACGACATCGAGAATCCCTGGCACCTGCAAAGCGGGCATTTCGATCTGGCCTTCGTGGTGGTGTACCTGCTGCCGCTGCTGATCTTCGCGCTCAGCTACAACCTGCTGTCCGGCGAAAGGGAGGACGGCACGCTGCGCCTGCTGCTGTCGCAGCCGCTGACGCTGGGCACCCTGGTGACCGGCAAGATCGCGCTGCGCGCCGCCGTGCTGCTGGGCGCGGCGGTGGCCCTGCCCCTGGCCGCGTTGCTGCTCGCCCGGCCGCAACTGCTGCACGCCCCCGCCGCCGCCATCTGGTGGACGCTGCTGGTGGGCGCCTACGCGCTGTTCTGGTTCGCGGCGGCGGTGGCCGTCAATGCCTATGGCCGCTCGTCGGCCGCCAACGCCGTGACGTTGATGGCGGCCTGGGTGCTGCTGGTGCTGGTGGCGCCCGTGCTGCTGAACCTGGTCGCCACCTGGCTCGAGCCCGCGCCCTCGCGCGCCGAACTGGCCACGCGCACCCGCGTCGCCACGGCCCAGGCCATGACGCGCAACGCCGACCAGCTGTCCACCGACTACGCCCACATGGACCGCCCCGAAGTGCTGCTGCCCAAGGACGGCCGCATCGACATGCATGGCCGCGCCATGGGACACGCGCGCGTGCAGCGCGAGGTGGACAAGGCAATGCAGCCCGAGCTGGACCGCTACGACGCGCAGATGGCGCGCCGGCAGGCGCTGATCACGCGCTACAGCCTGGTGTCGCCGGCCGCGGTGGCTTACGAGGGCATCACCGCGCTGGCCGGCACCGGCGAGCGCCGCCACGCCGCATTCATGCGCCAGGTCGACCGCCATCACCGCGCCTGGAAGGACTTCTTCCTGCCGCGCATCGACGCCGGCCTGGCGATCGCGCCCGCCGATTTCGCCTCGATGCCGCGCTTCCACTGGCATGAGGAACAGGCCGGCATCGGCCACGCACAGGCCTTGCGGGCGCTGATGCAGTTGCTGCTGCCGGCCTGCGCCCTGCTGCTCCTGGCGGCCTGGCGGCTGCGCCGCTATCGCCTGGCCTAGCCTCCGTCCGCCAGCCCTGACCGGCACACCCCACACGCTTGAACCACGCACCAGAAGAGAAGCCATGAGGAAAGTCCTGTCCATCGCCGCGGCCTTCGCGGCCTGCGCGCCCGCGAACGCCGAGGAAACGCCCGAGCAGCTGGCCCCCATCACCGTCGAGGCCCGCGACGAACAGCCCGGCCTGCGGCTGGAATCGCGCAGCGGCACGGCCTCACGCCTGGGACTGACGCTGCGCGAGACGCCGGCATCGGTGGAGATCCTGTCGCAGCAGACCATGCAGGAGCGCGGCGCCCGCACCTTGAGCGAGGCCCTGCGCGGCGCGGCCGGCATGGCCGGCGGCGGTCCGCCGTCCTCGCCCACCACGCTGTCCACGCGCGGCTTCACCGACATCCTGTACCTGTACGACGGCATGCGCATGTCGGGCGCCGGCGTCACCAACCGCGTCCAGGACACCTGGAACTACGAGCGCATCGAGGTCCTGAAAGGCCCCGCGTCGGTGCTGCAGGGCGACAGCGCCATCGGCGGCATCGTCGACTTCCAGACCAGGCGGCCCGACCGCGACAACCCCGGCCGCCAGGCCATGCTGTCCTATGGCAGCTACGGTTCCACGCGCGCGGCCTTTGGCCTGGGCGACAAGTTCGGCGAGACCGGCGCCTATCGCCTGGACTACAGCCGCAACGACAGCCGCGAGGCCATCGACCGCAACAGCCAGACGCTGGACCACCTGACGGCGGGGCTGTCCTTCGACGTGGCGCCCGCCACGCGGCTGGACCTGTCCTACGACTACTCGCGCGACAGCGGCCACGCCTATTGGGGCACGCCGCTGGTGCCGCGCAGTGTGGCGCGCGATCCGACCGGCGTGGTCAGCGCGCCGAACGACATGGTGCTGGACCGCAGCATCGCCCGCAACAACTACAACGTGCGCGACGACAGGAACACGTCCGAAGCCCACTGGCTGCGCGCGCGCCTCACGCACCGGCTGACGCCGGAATGGACGCTGCGCAACGATTTCGCGGCCAACAAGGTGGACCGGCTATGGCGCAACTCGGAGTCGGCCGTGTACCGCGCCCCGGCCTGGATCGACCGCGACCAGACCCTCATCACCCACCACCAGCGCTACATCGTGAACCGTTTCGACGCCACCCACGAGGGTCAACTCGCCGGCCTGTCGAACAAGTTCGTGATCGGCGGCGAGCTGAGCAAGACGAGCTTCGACAGCGAGCGGCGCTTCTCCAACCGCTCGGCCGCGACCGCCGACCGCCTGCGTGTGCCGCTGTTCGGCCCGGACACCGGCTACTACGACAATGACCCGGCGCTGATGGCCGGCGGCGGCAACCGCACGGACTACGCCACCGACGTGCGCACCGCCTCGGTCTTCATGGAGGACGCCATCAAGCTGACGCCGACCTGGACCGTGGTGGCCGGCTACCGCCACGACCGCATCCGCGTGGACCGGGGCATCAAGGACCTGAACCTGGGCACGCGCAGCGACTTCGGCACGCGCTATTCCTCGAACTCCGCGCGGCTGGGCACGGTGCTGGACCTGACGCCGTCCTCGTCCGTCTATGCGCTGTACACCAACGCCACCATGCCGGTGGGTTCGCTGTTCCTGATGTCGTCCGGCAACGCCGCGTTCCCGTTGTCCAAGGGCGAGCAATGGGAAGCGGGTTTCAAGCAGAGCCTGGACAATGTGGAATGGACCGCGGCGGTCTATCACATCGCGCTGGACAACGTGCTGTCGCGCGATCCGAACACGCCCGGCCTGACAGTCAACAACGGCAAGCAGTCGTCGCGCGGCGTGGAGCTGTCGGCGGCCTGGCGCGTGACGCCGCAGCTGACGCTGTCGGGCAACGCCGCCATGCTGAACGCGCGCTTCGATACGCTGACCGAGGCAGACGGCTCATCGCGCGTGGGCAACACGCCGCCCAACGTACCCGAGCGCGTCTTCAACCTGTACGCCGACTACCGCTTGCGCGACATGCCGGTCAATTTCTACCTGGGCATGAACCACACGGGCCCCATCTACACCGACCGCGCCAACCGGATCCGCATCAACGGCCACACCACGATGGACGCGGCCGTCAGCTACCGGATGCGCAACGTGCTGCTGACCTTCCGCGTGCGCAACCTGACCGACAGGCTGTATGCCTACTACGCCGGTCGCTCGGAAAGCCAGGTGCTGCTGGCGCCGGGGCGCACGTATGAGCTGACCAGCAGCTTCGAGTTCTGAGGCAGGCGCCACATCCAGCCAGCAGATCAATGAGAATTTGCCGGCACGGATGCAGCGTGGCGGACGCCCCTGCGGCGTCCGCCCATCCGGTCCCTCAGCAGGCCTGCGCGGCCAGCTTGCGGCGCTGGTTGCTGGCGCGTTGCAGCAGCACCAGCGCCAGCCCGGCCACGGCGATCAGCGCGCCGGCCACCGGCACGGCGGCATAGCCCATGCCCGCCGAGATCACCGCGCCGCCGGCCGCCGCGCCCAGCGCATTGCCCAGGTTGAAGGCGCCCACGTTCACCGACGAGGCCAGTCCCGGCGCCTCGGTGGCGGCGCGCATCACGCGCATCTGCAGCGGCGGCACCACGGCGAAGGTGCCGAAGCCGAAGATCAGCAGGCCCACGGCCGCGCCGACCTGGGTGGACGCCAGCCACGGAAAGGCCAGCATGTCCACGATCACCAGCACCAGGAAGGCGATCAGGCTGCCGTCCAGCGAACGGTCGGCATAACGCCCGCCCGCCGTGTTGCCGATGGTGAAGCCGATGCCGATCAGCACCAGCATGGCGGTCACGAAGCCGGGCGACGCGCCGGTCAGTTCGGCCAGCGTCGGCGCCACATAGGTGTACAGCGTGAACATCGCGCCGGCGCCCAGCACCGTGGTCAACAGCGCCACCAGCACCACCGGGCTCTTGAGCACGGCCAGCTCGCGCCTGAGGTCCGGACGGCGGCCCGCCTCGCCGGCCGGCAGCGCGGTCCACAGCGCCAGCATCGCCACCAGGCCGAGCACGGCGGTGGCGGCGAAGGACATGCGCCAGCCGATCACCTGCCCCAGCCACGTCGCCGCCGGCACGCCGCCCACGTTGGCGATGGTCAGCCCCAGGAACATGGTCGCGACCGCGCTGGCCTGCTTGTGGCGCGGCACCACGCTGGCCGCCACCAGCGAACCCAGGCCGAAGAAGGCGCCATGGTTCAGGCTGGTGACCAGCCGCGCCAGCAGCAGCGTGGTGTAGTTGGGCGCCATCGCCGACAG
Source organism: Achromobacter sp. Marseille-Q0513 (assembly GCF_018195695.1). Classification (NCBI taxonomy): domain Bacteria; kingdom Pseudomonadati; phylum Pseudomonadota; class Betaproteobacteria; order Burkholderiales; family Alcaligenaceae; genus Achromobacter; species Achromobacter sp. Marseille-Q0513. The sequence goes on from NZ_JAGTJY010000001.1 coordinate 162,959, forward strand.
CAGATTGCCCAGCGTGAAGATCGCCATCAGCGCGATCAGCGCCTTGCGCCGCGACCAGCGCGACAACGCCAGCGTCATCAGCGGCGCGCCCAGCATCACGCCGATGGCGTAGGCGCTGACCAGCATGCCGGCGCTGGGAATGGAAACGTTCACGCCTTCGGCGATCACGGGCAGCAGGCCCATGGGCGAGAACTCGGTCACGCCGATGCCGAAGGCGCCGACGGCCAGGGCCAGCAGGGGCAGGCCGCCCTTGTTGGCGGGGGTTTCAGGGGTGCTCATGCGCAATTCCTTGGAGTCGTTGGGTCCCGGGGGAGATACGCGCGCCCGGGCGGCAGGAAGCCGGCGCATGCGTGGAAACCCTTAGGAGAGATGGGCGCAGTATGACGGGAGGATCATTGCGGAAAAAGCCCGGCTTCTGCCAAACACCTTTGACTCCCGGTCATGAATCCGGCCCGGGCCTGTCCCGTCCCCGGAAAAGAAAAAGGGCGTCCCGCAGGACGCCCCCTTCCCTACCCCACGCCCCGCTTACTTCAGCAGCAACGCGTTCAAGCGCTTGACGAAGGCCGCCGGATCGGCGATCTGGGCGCCTTCGGCCAGCAGCGCCTGGTCCAGCAGCAGGCGGGCCCACTGGTCGAACTCGCCGTCCTGGGCCGCGCGGATGCGGGCCAGCAGCGGGTGCTCGGGGTTGATCTCCAGCACCGGCTTGACGTTGGGCGCTTCCTGGCCGGCGGCCTTGAGCATGCGCAGCAGGTGCGGGCTGAGTTCGTTCTGGCCCACCACCACGCAGGCCGGCGAATCCACCAGGCGCAGCGTCACGCGCACTTCCTTGACCTGGTCTTCCAGCGTCTTCTGCAGGCGCTCGACCAGCGGCTTGAAGTCCTCGGCCACTTCGGCCTGGTGCTTCTTTTCTTCCTCGTCGGCCAGCTCGGCCAGGTCCAGGCCGCCCTTGGCCACCGAGACCAGCGACTTGCCGTCGAACTCGCGCAGGTACGACAGCATCCACTCGTCGACGCGGTCGGACAGCAGCAGCACCTCGATGCCCTTCTTGCGGAAGATCTCCAGGTGCGGGCTGTTGCTGGCGGCGGCAAAGGTGTCGGCGGTGACGTAGTAGATCTTGTCCTGGCCTTCCTTCATGCGCGCCACGTAGTCGGCGAAGGACACGGTCTGCGCCTGGTCGCCGCTGTGGGTCGAGGCGAAGCGCATCAGCTTGGCGATGCGTTCCTGGTTGGCCTGGTCCTCGCCGGCGCCTTCCTTCAGCACCTGGCCGAACTCGGACCAGAACGCGGCGTAGTCGTCCTGGCGGTTCTCGGCCAGGTCTTCCAGCAGCGACAGGATGCGCTTGGCCGAGCCTTCGCGGATGGCGCGCACGTCGCGGCTTTCCTGCAGGATCTCGCGCGACACGTTCAGCGGCAGGTCGGCCGAATCGATCACCCCGCGCACGAAGCGCAGGTACGAGGGCAGCAGCTGGTCGGCGTCGTCCATGATGAAGACGCGCTTGACGTAGAGCTTCACGCCACGGCGGCCGTCGCGGTCCCACAGATCCATGGGCGCGTGCTTGGGCACGTACAGCAGCTGGGTGTATTCGCTGCGGCCTTCGACGCGGTTGTGGGTCCAGGCCAGCGGGTCGTCGTAATCGTGCGAGACGGTCTTGTAGAACTCGCGATACTGTTCCTCGGTCACGTCGGACTTGCTGCGGGCCCACAGCGCGTTGGCCTGGTTCACCGTTTCCAGCTCGTCGGTCTTGACCTGCTCGCCCTTCTCCTGGTCCCACTCTTCCTTCTGCATGTGGATCGGCAGCGAGATGTGGTCGGAATAGCGGCGCAGGATCTCGCGCAGCTTCCAGCCGTTGAGCAGCTCGTCCTCGTCGGCGCGCAGGTGCAGCGTGACGTCGGTGCCACGGCTGGATTTTTCAGCGGCGGCGATGGTGAATTCGCCCTGGCCGTCGGATTCCCACTGGATCGCGTCGGCCGAACCGGCGCGGCGGCTGACCACGCTGACCTTGTCGGCCACGATGAACGAGGAATAGAAGCCCACGCCGAACTGCCCGATGAGCTGAGCGTCCTTCTGCTTGTCGCCGGTCAGCTGCGAGAAGAACTCGCGTGTGCCCGAGCGGGCGATGGTGCCCAGGTTGGCCACGGCTTCCTCGCGCGACAGGCCGATGCCGTTGTCCGAGATGGTGATGATGCGGGCATCCTTGTCGTAGCGGACCGTGATGCCCAGCTCGCTGTCGCCTTCCAGCAGCGCCGGCTGGTCGATGGCTTCGAAGCGCAGCTTGTCGCAGGCGTCCGAGGCGTTCGACACCAGCTCGCGCAGGAAGATTTCCTTGTTGCTGTACAGCGAATGGATCATCAGGTGCAGCAGCTGCTTCACCTCGGCCTGGAAGCCCAGGGTTTCGGACGCGGACGGCGTGGCGGTTTGGCTCATGGGTATCGGCGTGTATGTTGGAAATTTAGGGACGGAATATTCGGATCAGACCGCGCAAGGCTGCGCGGCGGCCGGGAAACCCTACTGATGTGGGGGCCAATCGCGGACTTTCAAGGGCGGGCGGCTGATCCGCTCCAGCCGGTTTGCGCGGCGGGCCAGCGACCGTCGCCCCGCCCGCTCGCTGCCCGGGTCAGCCGCGATACTCGCTGGCGATGCCGCTATCCGTCAGTTGCCGCCGCAGCGTCTCGATGCAGGCCTCCAGCTCCGCCCTGGGCGCGCGGCGAAAGCGGATGTTGTCGACGCTGAAGATGTATTCCCCGCTGCTGCCGGCGTGCCGGGTCTGGACGACGAAGGCGCCGACGTAGCCGGCTCGTTCCGCCCCTTGCGCCGAGAACACCACGCGCTCGATGTCGCCCAGCGGATAGCGCCGGCTGACGACGCGGCCCGCCACCAGGTGGCCATCCTCGATCCGGAAGGCATGGGCGCGCTTGACCGCGGCCAGGCCCGCCAGCGGGCCGCCGATACACAACACCAGCAGGACGATCAGGAACAGGGCGATGGTCGTGTTCATGGCGTTGAATCGGCCTAGAAAATCGAGAAGATCTTGCGGTAGCGCGTCTTGGCTTCCAGCACGGTCTCGTACTGCGGCACCGCCAGCTTGCCGCCGCGGATCAGCTTGCGGATATCGTCGGCCGTGATCTGCCGCGTCTCTTGCGAGCGCAAGAGGAAGTCCGCCGCGACAGGGTCCATGATCTGGTAGATCGGGTTGGAGATGAGCTGCGAGGGACCCATCTCGTCGAAGTAGTAGAGCGTGCCGCCCTTCTGCCAGACCGTGCCGAAGTTGTGATACACGACGCCGCGCTTGATCCACGCGCCATCCGGCGCGTCACGCAGCCGGTTGACCAGCGTCGAGCGCGACACCAGCCCGCCGCCGCTGCCGCGGGTGGAACGGGCCCAGGCTTCCTCCGCCCGCAGGAACAGCGTCTGCTTGCCGTCCGAATAGACATAGGGCGACAGCTCGGCATACGCCCCCGAGGCGAAGGGATCGTCGCCCGCCCGCTCCAATTGCCGCGTCTGCGTGTTGTAGAAATACAGGCCGTCCTTGCTGGCGAACAGCGCCTGGTAGACGTGCCGGCCTTTCTCGTTGATCAGCCGGTACGGCGCATGCGCCGCGTCGAAGGGCTGCGCGCCCACGTACACCATGCCGTCGCGCGGGTCGCGCAGATAGGGCTGCTGGTACAGGTCGCCCACCATGAAGGCGTGCAGCGCGGGATCGTCCGACAGCGGCAGCGGCTGCTGGTGGAAATAGACGCGGCTTCCATCGGCGAAGAAATCATCGCTGGGCCGCACGTCGCCATCCCGGCCCGCCGGCACGCGCCGGAGCGTGGCGGGATTCGCCTGGGGCATCTCCAGGCCCCGGTAGAAAGCGCGCGCGCCGTCGGTGGCCAGGTCGCGGTCCAGCAGCGGCCGATAGGGCTGGGCGCTGGCCGGCAGGGCCACGTAGGGATACAGGTAGGTCTGCGGCTTGGGCCCCGCGCCGGCCCGGTGCTGGATCTTCTGCCAGAACTCGTCCAGCGGCTCCAGCTCGCGGTTGAGCGTGCTGTGCATCGAACAGAAGTACGTGGCCGCGCCGTCGCTGAAGTAGCTGTTGCCCAGGTAGCGCGCCGATGCCGGCCGCAGGTCCGGCAGGATCAGGTTGCCGCAGTACACGTGGCGCTGGTCCCGGCCCGCCTGCCTGCCGTCGAAGGCGCCGGTGTCGAAGGCCTGAAAGCTCGCCGGGTCCGCCGCGTCGATGCGGTAGTAGCCGTTGCTGGGCACGGCGGCATAGACGGCATCCTGGTAGCGCTTGTAGATGCTGTTGCCATAGGACTGCCCGTGGTCGATGGTGGCGAAGTTCTCGTCATCGCCCGACATCAGCCAGAACAGCAGGAACATGGGCAGGATCACGACGATCAGCACGATCGTGATGACGACCCGTTTGGCTCTTTTTTGCATGGCGTGGCGGTCCGGCGGGCACGGTTGCGCGCCCTGGCCGGCCCTGGGTTGGCGGCAAGGGATTCTAGCAAGCGGCCCGTCCCCGACTGCCCACCCGTCGGCGCCCCGCGACGGCGGGGCCACGCTGCGGGGGCTTCCCCGCTAAAATCCCGCAC
>NZ_JAGTJY010000200.1:0-10747 GCF_018195695.1 Achromobacter sp. Marseille-Q0513
TTGTATACGCGGGTCGACACGAACTATTTCCATGCCGGGTTTTCATTGGATGCCAAGGCCATGGCGGATTTCGACGTCCATCTGAAAACCGGCGCGTCAGCCGAAGGCCTGCGCCTGTTGCGCGAGCAGCAGCGCGGCATCGGCCGGGCCTGGTGCGCGCGGGCGCGGTCCCAGGGCGGCGGGCCGGACACGCTCTACCTGATCGGCAAGGACGATGCCGTCGACGGCCGGTATTTCATGGTCGGTCTGGCGAGCGCCCCGGCCGGCGCGGACGCTCCTGCGATGAAGCAGGCGGCGGGCCGGTACTGCGAATCCGAACCGGGCGCATAGGGATCCGGTCGCGACGGCGCAAAAAAAAACGGCGCTCCGAAGAGCGCCGCAAACCGGCAAACCGGGAGCCGGGCCTGTCTCGGCCCGGCCGTATTCAATGCGGACTTCAGTCCAGCTTCAGATTGGCTTCCTTGACCACGCGCTGCCATTTCTCGATCTCGGCGCGGCGGAAGGCGTCCAGTTCGGCGGGCGTGGAGCCGATGGGCTCGGCGCCGATGCCGGCCAGCTGTTCGGCGATCGCCGGGTCCTTTAGCACCTTGGCCAGCGCCTGCGACAGCTGCGTGACGACCTCGGGCGGCGTGCCGGCCGGCGCGAACACGGCGTTCCATTCATAGGTCTCGTAGCCGGGCACGCCGGATTCGGCGATGGTGGGCAGGTCCGGGGCGGCCGGCGAGCGGGTCGAGCCGCCCAGCGCGACGGCGCGCAGCTTGCCGTTCTTCACGTGCTGCCAGGCCGAGCCCATGCTGGCGAACATGACCGGCACCTGGCCGGACATGACGTCGATCATGGCCGGGCCGCCGCCCTTGTAGGCCACGTGCTGCAGCTGGGTCTTGGCCAGCAGGTTGAACAGCTCGCCGGCCAGGTGCTGGGCCGAGCCGGGACCGGCCGAGGCGAAGTAGACATGGCTCTTTTGATCCGGCTGGCCGAGCTTGATCAGGTCGGCCACGGTCTTGACTTCATACGAGGGCGTCACGACCAGCACGTTGGGCACGCGCAGCAGCAGCGACACCGGCGCGAAGGCGGTCAGCGTGTCGAACTGCATGCGCGAGTGCAGCGCGGGGTTCTGCGCGTGGTTCGAAGCGTCCAGCATCAGCGTGTAGCCGTCGGGCTGGGCCTTGGCGACGACCGCGCCGCCGATCATGCCGCCCGCGCCGCCGCGGTTCTCGATCACCACGGGCTGGCCCAGCTCGGCGGCCAGCTTGGGGCCGATCAGGCGGGCGACGACGTCGACCGTGCCGCCGGGCGGGTAGGTGACCACCAGCGTGATCGCGCGCTCGGGGTAGGCGGCCGAGGCCGCGCCGGCGCCGCCGGCCAGCAATCCGGCGGCCAGCAGCAGGGCGCCACGGCGGGCAACGCGTTTGAACAGAGGGGTCATCGTGCTTCTCCAGTGAATTGAAACAACCGCAGCGGGGTATCGGCAAGCACCGCTTGCCGCGCCGCGGCATCGTCGATCCAGGCGTCCAGCCACTGCGTCGCCGCGGTGTAGGACGCCAGGTGGCGATGCTCGGTATGGGGCCAGTCGCTGCCCCACATGAGCCGGTCGGGCGTGTAGGCGTCCAGCAGCAGCCGGGCGGCTTCACGGCCGGCCCGCGCACAGTCCGGCGCCGGCCAGTTGCGATAGGGCGCCGCCAGCTTGACCCAGACCTGGCCGCTGTCGGCCTGGCGCAGCAGATAGGCGAAGCCGGGGTCGGCGATGCCCAGGGCCGGGTCCGGACGACCGAAGTGGTCGATGACCACGCGGCAGCCGGCGGCCAGCAGGGCCGGCATGATAGCGGGCAGGCGGCTCGCCTGCAGATGCACTTCCACATGCCAGCCCAGCGTGTTGACGTGCGCCAGCAATTCCTGCCAGGCGGGCTGGTCCAGCGCGGGCAGGGGCAGGCCGATCAGGTTGAGCCGGATGCCGGCCACGCCGGCCTCGGCCAGCGCCAGCAGATCCTCGGTCGCGATGTCGGGCGACACCACGGCGACTCCGCGCAGCCGGCCGGCGGCGGCGCGCAGCGCCGCGACCAGATGGCTGTTGTCGGTGCCCAGGAAGCTGGGCTGCACCAGCACGCCGCGCGCCACGCCGTGCGCGTCCAGCAAGGCCAGGTATTGCGTCAGCGTCGCGTCGTAGTCCGGCGTGTGCCGGCGCGCGTCGGCCAGCGCCAATCCTTGGCGGAAGACATGCGCGTGAGTGTCGATGGCGGGGCCTTGCAAGCGGGTCTCCTGCGGGGCGGCGCCGGCCCGGGGCGGGCGCCTGTTTTCCGTATGGCGGAATTCTAGAAAGGCAAGGTATAGTTTTCTATTGTTAGAAAATGTTTTATTCATACCGGATTGATATGGAAACCCGGCATCTGCGTTATTTCCTGGCGGTGATGGACCATGGCAGCGTCAGTCGCGCCGCCGAATGGCTGGGCATCGCGCAGCCCGCGCTGAGCCAGGCGTTGGGCCGCATGGAAAAGGACCTGGGCGTGCGCCTGTTCGAGCGTTCGCGCCTGGGCGCCGCGCCCACGCCGGCGGCGCTGGCCATCGTCGAGGACGCGCGCGTCAGCGTGGCCCGCATCGACGCCGCCGAGCAGCGCGCCCGCGAGATCGCACGCGGCAGCGCCGGCCAGCTGACGGGGGGGCTGGTGACCTCGGCGCTGTTCGACACGCTGCCGCGCGCGCTGCGCGAACTACGGCGGCAGGCGCCGGGCGTGGAGGTGGGGCTGCGCGGGATGAGCAATGCCGCGCAGGCCCAGGCTTTGCAGGACGGCGGCATCGACATCGGCCTGATGCACACGCCGGTGGCCGTGGGCGGGCGCATGCGCGAACGCCAGCTGCTGCGCGAGCGGCTGGTGGCCGCGGTGCCCGACGAGTTCGAGCTGGACCCGGACGGACAGACCTCGCTGGCGCGCATCGCGCAGGCCGGCCTGGTGATGTATCCGCAGGCGCAGCTGCCTTCGTTCTATGCGGATATCCTCGACGCCCTGCGCAAGGCGGGCCACGACGCCCATGTGGCGCAGGAGGCCAACCGCACGCTGACCGTGCTGTCCTGCGTGGCCGGCGGCTGCGGCGTGGCGCTGCTGCCCAGCTGGATCCGGTCGATGGATTTCAGCGGCGTGCGCTTTTGCGAAGTGCGCGACGGACAGTCGCTGCCCAGTTTTGACCTCAGCGCGATCTGGCCCGCGCGCTCGGTGCCGACGCTGGCCGACCTGTTCGCCAACCTGGATTTGCGGCCCGCTGGCGCGGCGCAGACTTAAGCCAGGCTTAAGGCGGTGGGGCGCATCGGAACTCGCCTCGCGCGCCCCGTCTAACTTGGAAATCTCGCACAAGGTTTCCAAGCGATGGACCTGAATTGGAACGACCAGCTCGCGCAAAGCGCATGGTGGCTGTTGCGCGCCTTTTTCATCACGGCCGTGGCGCTGGCCGTGTCCGCCGCCTTGCTGGCGCGTTTCACCGGCTGGGGCCGCAAGTTCTGGCGGCTGGCCTGGCCCTACCTGACGCCGCGGCGCAGTTGGCGGCCGCTGCTGACCGTCGCGCTGCTGCTGTTCCTGGCCATGTTCGCCGTGCGCATGACGGTGCTGTTTTCCTATTGGTACAACGGTTTCTATAGCGCGCTGCAGGCGCTGGACCAGACGGCCTTCTGGCATTTCCTCGCCATCTTCGGCGTGCTGGCCACCGTGCACGTGCTGCGCACGCTGGTCGACAGCTATGCCGGTCAGGCTTTCGACATCCATTGGCGCGTGTGGCTCAACGAGCGCCTGACGCATGACTGGCTGGACGGCCGCGCTTACTATCGCGGCCATTTCCTGGACCAGCCCGTCGACAACCCCGACCAGCGCATCGAACAGGACATCGGGCTGTTCGTCGCCGGCACCCGCACGCTGGCCATCGGCGCCCTGAGCGCGGTGGTGTCGCTGGTGGAGTTCACCGCCATCCTGTGGGGCTTGTCGGGGGCGCTGGCGGTGGCGGGCTTGGAAATCCCGCGCGCCATGGTGTTCATGGTCTATGTGTACGTCGTCATCGCCACCGTGTTCGCGTTCCGCATCGGCCGTCCGCTGATCCGGCTGAGTTTCCTGTCCGAGCGCCTGACCGCCAACTTCCGCTATGCGCTGGTGCGGCTGCGCGAGAACGCCGAGAACGTGGCGTTCTACCAGGGCGAGGGCGTGGAGCGCGCCACGCTGCGCGAGCGCTTCCTGGCCTACGTGGCCAATCTGTGGGCGCGCGTCTACCGGGGCCTGAAGTTCGACGGCTTCAACCTGGCCGTGAGCCAGGTGGCGGTGGTGTTTCCGTTCCTGCTGCAGGCGCCGCGCTTCTTTTCCGGCGCGATCAAGCTGGGCGACATGATGCAGACCGCGCAGGCCTTCGGGCAGGTGCAGGACGCGCTGTCCTTCTTCCGCACCTCATACGACACCTTCGCCCAGTACCGCGCCACGCTGGACCGCTTGAGCGGCTTCCTGGATGCCAACGAGGCCGCGCGCGCCTTGCCGGCCGTGACCGCCGAGGACCACGGCGAGCTGGCGCTGGATGGCCTGAGCGTGCAGCGGCCCGACGGCAGGCCCATGGTCATCGGCCTGGACCTGCGTCTTCTGCCGGGGCAGGCGCTGCTGATCAAGGGGCCGTCGGGCAGCGGCAAGACCACGCTGCTGCGCGCGCTGGCCGGCTTGTGGCCCTGTGCGCAGGGCCGGCTGCGGCGGCCGCTGGGCGCGCGGGCGCTGTTCCTGTCGCAGCGGCCCTACCTGCCGCTGGGCGAGCTGCGCGGGGCGGTGGCGTATCCGGGCCTGGCCGGCCCGCAGGATGATGCGCGCCTGGCCGACGCGCTGGAGCGCGTGAACCTGGGCCATCTGGCGCCGCGCCTGGGCGAAGCCGCCGACTGGTCGCGCGTGCTGTCCATCGGCGAGCAGCAGCGCCTGGCGTTCGCGCGGGTGCTGTACAACCGGCCCGCGATCGTGTTCCTGGACGAGGCCACCTCGGCGACCGACGAGGGGCTGGAGCATGCGCTGTACCGCCGTCTGCGCGCGGACCTGCCCGAGGCGATGCTGGTCAGCGTGGGGCATCGAGGGACGCTGGATGCGTTTCATAGCCACCGGCTGGAGCTGGATGGGACGGGCAGATGGTCGATGGGGCCGATGGAGGAAACGCCGCGGCGCGAGGCGGCCTAGCATGCCGTCCGGCGGATACAACAGCGGCCGTCAACGTTGCCGGCTCGATGGCGAATCGGGGATGTACCGGAACACCAGTACGGCTTGGCTGAACGATGGCTTGCCGTCGCGTTCGACGGGCTGCATGCGGAGCTGGTCCGCGGCCGCGAGCGCAGTGATGTTCAGCGCGCGGTTGGGATCGGGCGACAGGATGACCGCATGCCGCACCACGCCTTTTTCGTCCAGCAGCACGCGCATGTAGACAACGCCGCCGATGCCGTTGCGCCATTCCCAAGTGGGATAAATCGGATCGGGATATTTTGCGAAGACCAGCGCGTCGGGCAGATCGTCGGGCCACCGGCCAGGGGGTACGCCGAGCACGGTGCACCAGCCCAGGTCGGCGAGCGGACCGCTGACGCAATGCTCGGCGTAGGACTTCATGGTCAGGGACTTGACGGTGACGTGCCCGTCCATCTGCAAGGAACGCAATGGCGCGACCTGCGGATAGGTCAATGGACGATGCGCGTCGTGATACATGTAGATCAGCGCGAGCACGCAGACGATGGTGATCCAGACCTTGATCCGATGCATCGACATCCAGGCGAGCAGCCACCGCCCTCGGAGCCAGCGCGCCGCCGCGCCGCGCCAAGCCGTCGCGGCCTCGGCGCCGATGTCGAGCGCGGCGAGGTCCGGGGCTTCACGGCACAACGTCTCCAGGCTGTCGCCGTGCTTGATGGCTTGCCAGAACATGGGCTTGCGCCACCGCCGCGCCGCGCGCAGCGCGGCTTGCATGGCGGGATGCTGTTCCGGCGGCAGGCGGACCAGGAATTCCATCTGATCCTGAATGCGCTGGAACCAGAGAGACAGGTTCCAGTCGTCGGGAAACGGCTGACCTACCTGGTTCCAGCCGAAGTGGCGGGTCGCCGCCTCGAACAGCGCCAGTTGCCGATCCGGCTGGTCCCGGATGGCCTGCGCCAGGCTGGCGGACAGTTGCTCGACGGCATCCAGGCGCGACAGGCGCTCGTCCAGCATCGCCTTTCCCAACAGCGCCCTGTGTTGGTCGGCGGCCGCCTGCATCAGCGTGCGCGTCCAGTGGATCACGCCTTCGGTCTGTTGTTCGGGTGTGGGGCCAGGCGCGGGTGCGGGCGCCGTCCAGGCGGGAGCGGCCTTGCCAGCGCGAGGTGTGTCGATGGGACGTGATTCGTCCTGGGCCGACGCGGGATCCAGGCTGGGCGGTGCCTCGGCTGTTTCAGTTTCCATCGGCGCGGGGCCGTGTTCCGGCTCGTCGTCGTCTTGCTCGCGCTGCCATTCGGCCCAGGCGCGTGCGCGCTCGTAGGCTTCGCGCAGTGCGGCGAAACCTTCCGGGTCGCCGGCCTGGTCCGTGCGCTTGAGCAGCGCGGCATACGCGCGGCGGATGGCTTTCTGGTCGGTGGTGGGCGAGATGCCGAGCGTCGAGAACAGTGCGTCAGGCATGCGGCTATTCGCTGTAGCCGGGATCGTAGGCACGATCGAACACGCTGTACCGTTCCAGCGCGTCGACCTCTTGCGTCAGCCGGGCTCGCGCGGGCGGAATGAGGCGTGCGTCCTGCTGCTCAAGCACTTGCTCGAACAGCAGGATTTCATTGGCCAGATGTTGCCGCTCGTCGCCCCGCAATACCTGATAAACCCGCTCGGCGCGCGCCAGCAGCGTGCGGTTCGCGGTCTGCTCGCGCGGATGGATCTTGAGCGAGGCCAGTTCTTCCAGTCGGCGTTGGACCTCGGCGTCGCTCATATGCTTGTCGGCGCTCTGGATCACGATGCGCTGGCGCTGGCTTGATCCGGGCATGCCGGCCTCGACTTCCAGCAGGCCGTTGACGTCTTAGGTGAAGCGGACCTGGAACGACGACTCGGCGCGCGGTCGGCGCGATAGCGGCATCTTGAGCGTGCCCAGCAGGATGTTGTCGCGCACCAGCCGGGATTCACCCTGGTAGATGTTCAGCTCCACTTCGGGCTGGTTGTCGTCCACGGGCGAGTAGGTTTCCTCGCGGCTGATCGGCACGACGCTGTTGCGTTCGATGATCGGAGAGAAGTGTCCGTCGACACGCTGGCCCGACGGCAGGGTGCGCGTGACTTCGACACCCAGCGTGTAGGGACACACATCCGTCATGACCACTTCGTCCAGCGCCTGATCCTTCATCTTCAGCCCCGCCATGACGGCCGCGCCCGCCGCCACCACTTCATCGGGGTTCATTTCGATGTTGGGAAAGCGGCCGAACATGCGGGTCACGAGCTGGCGCACCAGCGGCATGCGCGTGGCGCCGCCGGCCAGGACCACGGTGGCGATGTCGGCGCTGCGGATGCGCGCGTCGCGCAAGGCGCGTTCGACGGGCGCGCGCAGGCGGGCCAGCAGCGGCTCGCTCCAGTCGGCCAGCCGGTCCTGGGTCAGGTCGAGCGCGTATTCCGTGTCCCGCCACGCGACGCGCAGGCGCGATTCGGCCTGCTGCGACAGCTTGATCTTGGCGATTTCCGCCTGCGCCAGCAATTGCTGCATGAAGCGAGGATCGTCGCGGGCCTGGGCCGGCACCTCGGCGCGTTGCAGGAACTGCTTGACGATCTCGGCGACGAAGTCCTCGCCGCCCAGGAAGTTGTCGCCGGCCGTGGCGCGGACTTCCATCACGCCCTCGAACAGCTCCAGCACCGACACGTCGAAGGTGCCGCCGCCCAGGTCGAACACCAGGAATTGGGTTTCCTCCTGCTGCTGGTGCAGGCCGTAGGCCAGCGCGGCGGCGGTGGGCTCGTTGATCAGGCGCTCGACCTTCAGGCCGGCCAGTTCGCCCGCGATGCGCGTGGCCTGGCGTTGGGAGTCGGAGAAATACGCGGGCACGCTGATGACGGCTTCGAGCACCGGCGCGCCCAGCAGCGCTTCGGCGTCGGCCTTCAGCGCGCGCAGCACCAGCGAGGACAGTTCCTCGGCCCGGAAATCGCGGTCGCCAAGCCGGAACGGTTTGTCGCTGCCCATATGGCGCTTGAACAGCGCGGCGGAGCGGTCCGGATGGGTTTGCAGGCGTTCGCGCGCGGCCTGGCCCACGAGCAGCGAGCCGTCCTGGTCCAGGCTGACGCAAGAGGGCGTGAGATATGTTCCCAGCGCATTGGGCACCAGGCGCGAGGCGCCGTCCTGCCAGATGGCCGCGAGGCTGTTGGTCGTGCCCAGGTCTATGCCGATGATCATTGTCTTCTCTGGTGCAAACAAGCGGGGCGCGAGCGCGGCCGGCGCGCCGGCGTCCGGTCGGTGTTGCGTGTTGCGGCGGCGCGTGCCGGGCGCCGCCCGGATTCAGGTACCCACGCGCAGCGGCCCGGTCAGCTTGCGCAGCGCCGCGATGACGCTTTGCGCGGTGATGCGGCCGGTCTTGGGATTGGCCGAGGGGATGTTCTGGATTTCCATCGAGAACGAGGCCGAGTCCGAGTCCACCTCGACGCGGTGGATATTGCGTTCCAGGGCCGGGTCGGCCCAGATTTCCAGCGTGGTCCGGTCCGGGCCGATGCCGGCCAGCGACACGCTGACCGCCACGTTCAGGTTGGCCGGGAAACCGACCGCCGCCTCTCGCGGCGAGCCACGGAACACCAGGCGCGGCTCGGTGATGCCGGTCAGGTCGATGTTGTTGTCCACCAGATAGGGGGCGCCGAGCAGACCGCGCACGGGCTTGCGCGTGATCATCGTGACCGAATGGATTTCGCCTTCGGCGGCGGCGGTGATAGCGTCCAGGCCCAGGATGGCGCCGGACGGCACGATGATCTGGGCGCCGTGCTGGCGCGCCAGCTCGATCAGGTCGGCGTGGCGCAGCAGCGCGCCCGAGCTCAGCACCACCAGCTTCTTGCCGGCCCGCAGCACGGGCTCGGCCAGCTCGCGGAACACGGCGGCCGGCGCGCACTCCACCATCACGTCGCAATGCGCGTGCAGGTCGGCCAGCGTGCTGAAACGCGGCGGCTCGCGCCAGTCGAAGGCGGGCGGGGCCTTGGGGTCGCGCACGGCCACGGCCGCCAGGCTCAGGCCGGGGACGCCGGCGTTCAGGGATTGCGCCACGGACTGGCCGATGGCGCCGAAGCCGGCGATGCCGACGCGGTAGCTGTTCATGAGGATCCTGCGGACGTTCTGTGTGGGTGGGGCGCGGACGCAGTCGCGGCCGGTCTCAAAATGTAGCGAGCGCGCTGGCGAGGGTCAAGGCGGATCGCCGCGTAAACTCGCTTTTCGCTTTACAGGAGTCCTATATGCGCATTCTTCCCGAAACCCCCGCCGACATCGACGCGATCTTCGCGCTGACGCAAGCCGCTTTCGCGGACCACCCGCATAGCGAGCAGACCGAGGGCTACATCAATGACGCGCTGCGCCGCGCGGGCGCGTTGACCCTGTCGCTGGTGGCGCATGAAGACGGCCGCCAGGTGGGGCACGCGGCGTTCTCGCCGGTGACGATCGGCGATGGTTCGGCGGACTGGTACGGGCTGGGCCCGGTGGCGGTGCTGCCCGACATGCAGGGCAGGGGCGTGGGCGCGGCGCTGATCCGCGAGGGCCTGGCACGGCTGCGGGCGCTGGGGGCGGCGGGCTGCGTGGTGATGGGCGATCCGGCGTACTACCGCCGCTTCGGCTTCGAGACGCGGCCGGACCTGCGCTACCCGGGCGTGCCGCCCGAGTACTTCATGGCCCTGGTCTACACGCAACCGGCCAGCGGCGACGTGGCCTATCACGAGGCCTTCGCGGCGCGCGCGCCGCAACAGGGCGGCGCGGCTTGATGGGTGGTTTGAGGGGCGGCTTGGGCCGCCCCGGACGCCGGCGGCGCCGGCTTCAGCGGATCGAGGTCTTCAGCATGGCGTCGCGCGCATGCCGCTCGCGCGCCAGCTCGATCAGCCGGGTGACCAGTTCCGGGTAGCTCATGCCGCTGGCCTGCCACAGCTTGGGGTACATGCTGATGCGGGTGAAGCCGGGCAGGGTGTTGACCTCGTTGACGATGACCTGGCCGTCCGGCGTCAGGAACACGTCGACCCGCGCCAGGCCCGCGCATTCCAGCGCGCGGAAGGCATCCAGCGCCACGCCTCGGATCGTCTCGCTGGCTTCTGCGCTGATGTCCGCCGGCACCACCACGGCGGCGCCGTCTTCGTCGATGTACTTGGTGTCGTAGGAATAGAACTCGTCGCGCAGCACGATCTCGCCGCAGGCGCTGGCCTGCGGATCGTCATTGCCCAGCACGGCGCATTCGATCTCGCGGCCGACGATGGCCTGTTCCACCAGCACCTTGTGGTCGAACTGCAGCGCCAGCGCCATGGCCTGCGTGAACTCGGCCTCGTTGCGCACCTTGCTCACGCCCACGGAGGATCCCATGTTGGCCGGCTTGACGAACAGCACCGGGCCGAGGCGGGCGGCCAGTTCGGCGTAGCGGGCGCGCGCGGCGGTGGCGCGGGTATAGGATTCGAACGGCGCCACGGCCAGGCCGGCGGCCTGCAGCACGCGCTTGGTCATGGCCTTGTCCATGCACAGCGCCGAGCCCAGCACGTCCGAGCCGACGAAAGGCAGGTTGGCCAGGCGCAGCATGCCCTGCAGCGAGCCGTCCTCGCCCAGCGTGCCG
>NZ_JAGTJY010000201.1:0-10740 GCF_018195695.1 Achromobacter sp. Marseille-Q0513
CGCTGGCCCAGCAGCTGACCCAACAGCTCGGCCACTCGGTCGTGATCGACAACAAGGGCGGCGCCGGCGGCACCGTGGGCGCCGGCGTCGCGGCCAAGGCCCGGCCCGACGGCTACACCTTCTTCATGGGCGGCGCCCATCACGCGCTGGCGCCGTCGCTGTACAAGAGCCTGAACTACAACATCCAGAAGGACTTCGTGCCGGTCGCGCTGGTGGCGCAGCCGCCGCAGGTGGTGGTGATCAACGCCAGCAAGCTGCCGGTCAAGACGCTGCAGGAATTCATCGACTACGCGAAGAAGCGCCCCGGCGACATCAACTTCGGCACGGCGGGCAAGGGCAGCACGCACCATCTGGCCGGCGAGCTGTTCGCCATGCAGACCGGCATCAAGCTGGTGGACGTGCCCTATCAGGGCGCGGGGCCGATGCTGTCGGCGCTGATCGGCGGGCAGGTCGACCTGGCGTTCGATGGACTGGGCTCGTCGTCCAACCACATCCGTTCGGGCACCATCAAGCCGCTGGCGGTGGCCGCGTCCGAGCGTTCGCCGTCGCTGCCGGACGTGCCCACCGCCGCCGAGGCCGGCGTGCCGAACTACGTGGTGTCCACCTGGTATGCGATCTGGGCGCCGGCCGGCACGCCCAAGGAGGCCGTGGACCGCATGACGGCGGAGATCACCAAGGCCCTGAACACGCCCAAGATCAAGGAGATCTGGACCAGCAACGGCTCGGCCATCCCGGCCATGACGGGCGCCGATTTCGGCCAGTTCGTCGACAGCGAGGTCACGCGCTGGGCCAAGGTGGTGCAGGATTCCGGCGTGAAACTGGACTGAGGTCGCGCCAGGGCGGGCCGGATTGGATTATTATTGATAATTATTATCATTAATATGTCCCGGGTCCGGTCCGTCGAATGGCCATGAATCAAAGCGGTTCCCCTGCGCCTGTCGAAGGGCTCTATATCCAGCATCACTCCTGGCTGCGCGATTGGCTGCGCAAGAAGACCGGCTGCCCGTTCGATGCCGCGGACCTGGCCCACGACACCTATCTGAAAGTGCTGTTGCGCGCCGGCGAGGCCCATGCCTGCCGCGAGCCTCGCGCCTATCTGGTCACGATCGCGCACGGCTTGATGGTCAACCTGTTCCGCCGCCGCGACATCGAACGCGCCTACCTGGACGCGCTGCATGCCTGCGAGGCCGGGCTGGCGCCATCGCCGGAACGCCGCGCCCTGGCGCTGGAAGCCCTGGTCGAGATCGATCGCCTGCTCGACGGACTGCCGGTCAAGGTGCGCAAGGCATTCCTGCTGGCCCAGCTGGAAGGGCTGCGCCATGCCGAGATCGCCGATCGGATGCAGGTCTCGGTGAGTTCCGTGCGGCAATACCTGGCCCGCGCCATGCAGCATTGCCTGGCGGCCTGGTGAGCGCGCGCGCGGTGGCGGAGCCCGCCTTGCCCGAGTCGGTGATACGCGCGGCCAGCGAGTGGTTCGTGCGGCTGGGCGCGGAGGAAGCCGGCGCGGCCGACGAGGCCGCGTGGCGCGATTGGCTCGCGGCCGACGCGCGGCATCGTCGGGCCTGGGAGCGGGTGGAGGCGCTGGGCCGTCAGTTCGGCCAGGTTCAAGCGCGGGCCGGCCTGGCCGCGTTGGAGCGGCCGGCCTCCGGCGGCCGCCGCCAGCGAGAGGATTTTCAAGGCGCGGCGGCGGGCACGGGCGGCCTGGCCGCGGCGGGCCTGCCGTGGCGGGCCTGGACCGCGGACCTGTCCGCCGGCATCGGCCAGACGCGCGTCGCCACGCTGGACGACGGCAGCTTGCTCACGCTCAATACCGACAGCGCGGCCGATGTGCGCTTCAGCGACGCGTTGCGCCTGATCGTGCTGCGCCAGGGCGAGCTGCATATCGCCACGCACCGGGACGCCATGACACCTGCCCGGCCCCTGGCCGTGGACACGCCGATGGGCCGCGTGTTCGCGTTGGGCACCCGTTACTCGGTGCGCCTGCACGACGACCGCGTCCGGGTGGCGGTGAATGAAGGCGCGGTACGGATCGAGCCCGCCGTCGCCGGCGCGGCGGGCGCGCGCCGGGTGGAGGCTGGCGAGGGCGCCTGGTTCGATGCGCGCGCGGTGCAGCCGTCCGGACCCGCGCCGCACGAAGACGCCTGGCTTCAGGGGGCGCTGTATGCCGACAACATGCGCCTGGACGCGTTCATCGCGGAACTGGGGCGTTACCGGCGCGGCCGGCTGGCCTGCGATCCGGCCGTGGCGGGTCTGCGCATCTCGGGATCCTTCCCCCTGGCGGATACCGATCGCGCGCTGGCCGCCGTCGAGCGCGCCTTGCCGGTGCAGGTGCTGCGCTATACCCGCTACTGGGTCGTGCTGCGCGGCAGGGCCTGAAATACACAGGCCGGACTGTCACTTTTGCGTTTTCGATTGGCATACGGGTGAAGCCTCGATTTTCTTCGCCTGGAACCCAACGATATGTCTTTGCCTTCCGCTCCTTTCCGTCCGCGCGTCTTGCGCATGAAAACCGGCGTCGCGCTGGTCATGGCGGCATTGGCCGGCGCCGCGCTGACGGCCGCCCAGGCCCATGCGCAGACGCCCGCGACCGCCGCGCCGCGTGTCCAGGCCAATGTGCCGGCTGGCCCGCTGGGCGCGGCGCTGGCCGGTTTCGCGCGGCAGGCCCGGGTGTTGCTGTCGTTCGATCCTGCCCTGACCGACGGCCTGCAGAGCCCCGGCCTGCAGGGCAGCCATGGCGTGCAGGAGGGGTTTGACGCGTTGCTGGCCGGCACCTCCTTGCAGGCGCATCGCCGCGCGGACGGTGATTTCGAACTGCGGCGCGCCGGCGCGGATGCCGCGCAACTGGCGCCGGTGGTGGTGCTGGGAGCGGGGGCGACGACCGAAGGCTCGGGCCTGTATACCGCCGACTGGATGCGGTCGGCCAACGGCCTGGTGCTGTCGCAGCGCGATACGCCGCAATCGACCAGCGTCATCACCCGGCAGCAAATGGACGACCGCGCCATCGGCAGCGTGCGCGACGTCATGGAGAACGCCACCGGCATGAACGTGCAGCAGGCCGAGTCGGAGCGCCTGACCTATTACTCGCGCGGCTTTTCCATGGATACCTTTCAGTTCGACGGCGTGGTCAAGCCCTTGAACAGCCTGTACCAGTTCGGCGACGGCAACCTGGATCCGGCCATCTATGACCACGTGGAAATCATCCGTGGCGCCACCGGCCTGATGAGCGGCACGGGCAATCCCGGCGGCTCGGTCAATTTCATCCGCAAGCGTCCGACGCGCGAATTCCAGGGAGAGGCCAAGGCCTCGGCCGGCAGCCACGACACGTATCGGGGCGAGATCGACCTGTCGACGCCGTTCAACGCCTCGGGCTCGGTGCGGGGGCGCCTGGTCGGCGCGAAAGAGCGCCGCGGCGACACGATGGATCTCTATAGCAAGAAGCGGGACGTGCTGTACGGCATCGTCGAGGCAGACATCGGCGAGTCGACGACCATCAGCGCGGGCGGTTCGGTGCAACGCTCGCGCCCGCGCGGCATCAGCTGGGGCGGCCTGCCGGCGCTGGATGCCTCGGGCAAGCCGATCGACTGGCCCAAGGGCCAGGCCATGGGCGCGAAGTGGTCGCGCTGGGACACGGACTCACACGAGTACTTCGCCCAGATCGAGCACGGCTTTTCCAACGGCTGGAACGCGCGCCTGTCGTACACCCGGCTGGAGAATACCTTCGATGCGCCGCTGCTGTTCACCTCGGACGTGCCGGTGACGCTGGACGGGTTCTCCACGCCGCCGCTGCTGCGCAAGTTCAAGGGCGGTAGCGACCAGGACGTGTACGGCGGCTCGATGGACGGCGCCTTCGACGCGCTGGGCCGCAAGCACCAGTTCAACCTGGGTTTCTCGCACTCGGTCATCAAGGCATGGAACCAGAGCTGGGACACGTCCGACCAGGCCGGCTACCCGATACCGGACGTCAAGGACTGGACCGGCGACTGGCCCGCGCCGCGCTGGGACATCCTGGCGCTGTCGCAGACCCACCGTGACAAGCAGACGGGCATCTACGGCACCTTGCGCCTGCAGCTGGCCGATCGCCTGCACCTGCTGGCCGGAGCGCGCTGGACCCGCTGGCAGTCCAGCGAGACCAGCGGCGGCGTGGCGGGCTACACGCATACCTATTCCGAGGTCACGCCGTATCTGGGCGCCACGTATGACCTGGACGATACCTATACCGCCTACGCCAGCTACACCAACATCTTCCTGCCGCAGATGGTCAAGACCCGCAACTGGGACATGGCCGGTCCGGCCTACGGCCACAACTACGAGGCGGGCATCAAGGCGGCCTATCTGGATGGGCGGCTGAACGCGTCGCTCGCGGTATTCCAGACGGACCAGAAGGATGTGGCCGAGTACGGCGGCTTCGATCCGGTGCATGACGACGGCTGGTACTACATCCTGGAAGGCACCCGCACGCGCGGATTCGAGGCCGAGCTGGCCGGCGAGGTGATGCCGGGCTGGAACGTGTTCCTGGGCTATACCTACCGGCAGTCCAAGGACAACGAGGGCAGGAAGGTGCAGACCACGCAGCCGGAACAGCTGCTCAAGGCCAGCACGGCCTATCGCCTGCCCGGCAGCTGGAACAAGCTGACCGTCGGCGGCGGCGTGCGCTGGCAAAGCCGCACCAGCGCGCAGACCTATTACGGCCTGCAGTCGGGCGACATCGTGCAGAAGCCCTATGCCTTGTTCGACCTGATGGCGCAGTATGACTTCAGCGACAAGACCCGGCTGCAGCTGAATATCCGCAACCTGGCCGACAAGAAGTACTACCGGTCCATGGGTTTCTACAATTCCGTGTTCTACGGCGAAGGCAGGACCGCGATGCTGACGCTCAGCCAGCGCTTCTAGCGTGCTCGTCGCTCAGCCGCGCCAGTCGCTGGCCCGGCTGAGCTTGGCGATCTGGTCGCGGCTGAGCGCCAGGCTGGCGGCCTTGACCAGTTCGTCGAGCTGGTCCAGCGAGGTGGCGCTGACGATGGGCGAGGTGATGCCGGGCTGGGCGATCTGCCAGGCCAGCGCGGCCTGCGCCGGCGTGCAGTTCGCGTCCTCGGCCACCTCGTCCAGCGCCTTCAGGATGCGCAGGCCGCGCTCGTTCAGATAGGTGTCGACGATCTTGCGGCCGCGCACGCTCTTGCCCGCGTCGGCGGCGCTGCGGTACTTGCCGCTGAGAAAGCCGCTGGCCAGCGCGTAGTAGTTGATCACGCCCATGTCCTGCGCCCGCACCAGCGATTGCAGGCCGGACTCGAAGCCCTCGCGCTTGTACAGGTTGTATTCAGGTTGCACGCTCTCGTAGCGCGGCAGGTTGTGGCGCTCGCTGGCGATCAGGGCCTCGGACAGGCGCACGGACGTGTAGTTGGACGCGCCGATGGCGCGCACCTTGCCGGCTTCCATCAGCCGGGCGTAGGCGCCCAGCGTGTCGGTCAGCGGCGTGTCGGGGTCGTCCTGGTGCGACTGGTACAGGTCCACGTAGTCCGTCTGCAGCCGTGATAGCGAGGCTTCCAGCGACTGGCGGATGTAGGCGGGCGCCAGGCCCTTGCGGCCGGGCCCCATTTCCATGCCGACCTTGGTGGCGATCAGCACCTGGCTGCGCCGGCCCGAGCGCTTGATCCACTTGCCGATCAGGGTTTCGGATTCGCCGCCCTGGTTGCCCGGCGCCCAGCGCGAATACACGTCGGCGGTGTCGATGAAGTTCAGTCCGGCGTCGACCATGGCGTCCAGCAGCGAACAGGCGCCGGCTTCGTCGACGGTCCAGCCGAAGACATTGCCGCCGAAGGTCAGGGGAGGGATCTGCAGGCCGGAACGGCCCAGCGCGCGCTTGATCATGATGAGGCCCTCTGTGTTGCCGCCGGGGGCGGCCGGACGGCCGTCCCGATTGTCCAGTGTATCGGGAATGGAGCGGGCGGCGGCGCCGGGATCCACGGCGCGGCGCGCGCCATGCACCAATTCAGGGATTCCCCGCAAAGGCTTTTGATCCGCGTCACGTTAGACTATATGGCTTTTACGGCCGGACGGACCTGCGGGAAGCCGCCGGGGCCGCCGTAGAAAGAACCAAAACAGCCTTGGGCGTACAGTCCAACAACGAACAATCACCGAAGGTTCAAGGAGCTTATCTATGCTGATCGGAAAAAAACATTTTCTGACGGTTGGCGCCATGGCGCTCGCGATGGCTATCGCCTCGCCCGTGTCGGCGCAGCAGAAGTCGGTGGCGGTGACCGCCATCGTCGAGCACCCGGCGCTGGATGCCGTGCGCGACGGCGTGCAGGACGCCCTCAAGCAAGCCGGCTATGAGCCGGGCAAGAACCTGAAATGGCAGTACCAGAGCGCGCAGGGCAACAACGGCACCGCCGCCCAGATCGCTCGCAAGTTCGTCGGCGACAAGCCGGACGCCATCGTCGCCATCGCCACGCCGTCGGCCCAGGCCGTCGTCGCCGCCACCAAGGACGTGCCGGTCGTGTACTCGGCCGTGACGGATCCGGTCGCCGCCCAGCTGGTCGCCAGCATGGAGCCCACCGGCACCAACGTCACCGGCGTGTCGGACCTGCTGGCCCTGGACAAGCAGATCGACCTGATCAAGAAGATCGTGCCCAACGCCAAGCGCGTCGGCATGGTCTACAACCCGGGCGAGGCCAACTCGGTCGTCGTGGTCAAGAAGCTGCAGGAACTGCTGCCCAAGTACGGCATGAGCCTGGTCGAGGCGGCCGCGCCGCGCTCGGTCGACGTGGCCTCGGCCGCGCGCAGCCTGATCGGCAAGGTCGACGTCATCTACACCAACACCGACAACAACGTGGTCTCGGCCTACGAGTCGCTGGTGAAGGTCGGCAACGACGCCAAGATCCCGCTGGTCGCCTCGGACACCGACAGCGTCAAGCGCGGCGGCATCGCCGCCCTGGGCATCAACTACCGTGACCTGGGCGTGCAGACCGGCAAGGTCGTCGTGCGCATCCTGAAGGGCGAGAAGCCCGGCGCCATCGCCTCGGAAACCAGCTCCAAGCTGGAGCTCTACGTGAATCCGGGCGCAGCCGCCAAGCAGGGCGTCACGCTGTCCGACGCGCTGATCAAGTCGGCCGCGGTGGTGGTGAAGTAAGCCGCCCCGCCTGAAACCCCGCGCATGCCTTGCGGCGTGAGCGGGGTTTTGTTTTACCTGCCTGTCTGTTTTGCCTTCCCGTCCCGCCGCTTTCCTGTCTTGCCGCACGGCGCCCGCCGCCGGCGGGAATGGCCGCGCGGGACTCGTCCCAGCTAGAAATCCGCGTGCCCTTGGCGCGCGAGCCGGCCGCCAAATCGGGCTGCCGGGGCAGGACCGTGCGCGCTTTGGCAGAAAACAGGCGAAAATCGTCGCTGGGGAAATGTTCGTTGCAAAAGCTCGGGTAAAACTTACCCCGAAACGCAAGAAGTGCGACGTTTCAACTCTTTAATATGCTCGTTTCTCATCTGATTGGATTTGACCCATGTCATTGTTTTCGTTGTTAGGCGCGTTGGAGATCGGGCTGATCTTCAGCCTGGTGGCTTTGGGCGTGTTTATCTCCTTCCGCCTGTTGCGCTTTCCGGACCTGACGGTCGACGGCAGCTTCCCGCTGGGCGGCGCGGTCTGTGCCACGCTGATCGCCGCGGGCACCGATCCCTTTCTGGCCACGATCGCGGCCACCTTCGCCGGCGCGGCCGCCGGCCTGGTGACGGGCTGGCTGAACGTCAAGCTCAAGATCATGGACCTGCTGGCGAGCATCCTGATGATGATCGCGCTGTACTCGGTCAACCTGCGCATCATGGGCAAGCCCAACGTGCCGCTGATCACCGAGCCCACCATGTTTTCCATCCTGCAGCCGGCATGGCTGCCGGACTATGTGGCCCGTCCGCTCATCCTGGTGGTGGTCGTGATCCTGGCCAAGCTGGTGCTGGACTGGTTCTTCGCCACGCAGACCGGCCTGGCGATGCGCGCCACCGGCTCCAACGGCCGCATGGCCCGCGCGCAGGGCGTGAACACCGGCCGCATGATCCTGGGCGGCATGGCGCTGTCGAACGCGCTGGTGGCGATGGCCGGCGCGATGTTCGCGCAGACCCAGGGCGGCTCGGACATCTCGATGGGCATCGGCACCATCGTGATCGGTCTGGCCGCGGTGATCGTGGGCGAGAGCATCCTGCCGTCGCGCAAGCTGGTCCTGGCCACGCTGGCCGTGATCATCGGCGCCATCGTCTACCGCTTCTTCATCGCGCTGGCGCTGAACAGCGACTTCATCGGCCTGAAGGCGCAGGACCTGAACCTGGTCACGGCGGTGCTGGTCACGATTGCCCTGGTCATTCCGATGCTCAAGAAAAAACTCAAATAGAGATGGCCCACCCCCGAAGCGCTGCGCGCTTCCCCCTCAAGGGGGCGCCACTGCGGACCGGCAAAGCCGGCTCCGCGTGGCCCCGATTGGGCGACGGCCGGGCTTCTTATGGCGAGGGTGTTGCGCCAATGCAGAATGGAGAATTGAAGAATGTTGTCCGCTAAAGATCTGAAGATCACTTTCAACGCCGGCACGCCGATCGAGACGCGCGCGCTGTGCGGGCTGTCGCTGGAGATTCCGTCGGGCCAGTTCGTCACCGTCATCGGCTCGAACGGCGCCGGCAAGTCCACCTTCCTGAACGCCGTGTCGGGCGATCTGCTGGTGGATTCCGGCCGCATCGACATCGACGGCGTGGACATGACGCGCAAGCCGGTGTGGGCGCGTTCGTCCAAGGTGGCGCGCGTGTTCCAGGACCCGATGGCCGGGACCTGCGAAGACCTGACCATCGAAGAGAACATGGCGCTGGCGCAACTGCGCGGCGACCGTCGCGGCTACAGCCGCGCGGTCAAGGCCTCGATGCGCGAAGGCTTCCGCGAGCGGCTGGCGACGCTGGGCCTGGGCCTGGAAAACCGCCTGGCCGACCGCATCGGCCTGTTGTCCGGAGGCCAGCGCCAGGCCGTCAGCCTGCTGATGGCGGCGCTGCAGCCGTCGCGCATCCTGCTGCTGGACGAGCACACCGCCGCGCTCGATCCGCGCACCGCCGATTTCGTGCTGCAACTGACGGCGCGCATCGTCGCCGAAAGCAAGCTCACCACCATGATGGTGACGCACAGCATGCGCCAGGCGCTGGACGTGGGCGAGCGCACGGTCATGCTGCATCAGGGCCAGGTGGTGCTGGACGTGTCCGGCGACGAGCGCCGCGGCATGGACGTGCCGGACCTGCTGGCCATGTTCGAGCGCGTGCGCGGCGAGAAACTGTCGGACGACGCGTTGTTGCTGGGCTAGAAGACCGACGCTGTGGCGTCCAGCCCGCCGCCGGCCTGCACAAGGCGGGCGGCGGGTTTTTTCTTTGTCAGGCGGCTTCGGGGCGCGCGCCCAGGACGCGAGCCGCCGCCGTCACCCCCCACCAGGCCGCTTCCTCGAACACCGAGTAGCCCGACAGGTCGGCGTGGGCGAACAGGATCTGGCCGTCCACGTCCCGCAGCGCGGCCAGGCCGGCATTGGACAGGTTGCCGCAATGCGGCGTGGCCATGGCATGGCCGCGCACGGTGATTTCCAGCCGGCGCGCGCGGCGCCAGAATTCCTCGCCATAGGCGGCGACCAGGTCGGCGGCGGCTTCGTCGCGCAAGGCTTCGGGGCTGGCCTGGCTGAGC
This sequence comes from Achromobacter sp. Marseille-Q0513, assembly GCF_018195695.1. NCBI lineage: Bacteria > Pseudomonadati > Pseudomonadota > Betaproteobacteria > Burkholderiales > Alcaligenaceae > Achromobacter > Achromobacter sp. Marseille-Q0513. The sequence continues at coordinate 9,674 of NZ_JAGTJY010000201.1, forward strand.
CAGCGGCGCGCGTCGGCGGGTTCCAGGCGATTCAGCGCGTGATAGGCGGTGAAGACGCTGCGCGGCGACCGCGCCACCCGCAGCAGCTGGTGCGTGGAGACCACATAGCCCAGCCCCTGGCCCTGGTAGACCACGTTGTCCCAGGACAGCGGTTCGCCGGGCGCTTCCAGCGGATAGCCGTCCATGACGAAGTTCGACACCATCCAGGCCGCGCGCGGCGAGGCGTGGACCGCCGGGTCGTAGCCGTAGGCGCGGATGTCGGGCAGCAGGCGCTGCGCGACGAATAGCGGCATGGCGCAGACGGCACGGCGCGCCTGCAGGGCGTAGGCGCCGCCGTCATCGGCGAGACAGGCGATGCGCGGGCCGGCCGGCGTTTCGCGGATGCGCGCGGCCGTGCCGGGCAGCAGCCAGCGTTCATGGCCCAGCCTGGCGCTGATTGCCGCGCGCATGCGCGCCATCAGCGCCGACAGGCCGCCCGGCCAGGTCAGCACCGCGCCCTCGGCGGCGTTGGCGGCATGGCCGTCGCGCGCGGCGAAGTAGTGCAGCCCGGCCCAGGCCGACACGGCGCCGGTGTCCGCGCCGTAGTCGTCGCGGCAGCAGTAGTCCAGATACCAGCGCAGGGCCGGCGAGGTGTAGCCCTCGCGTTCCAGCCATTGCCTGAAGGTGATGCCGTCCAGCGCGGTCCAGGCCGGATCGCGCGAGGACAGGGCCAGCGGGATGGCGAAGACCTTGCGGCCGTCGTTGCCGCGTCGCGTGTGCAGGGCCTGCACCTGGGCCAGGAAACGGCGGTGCTGCGCCAGATCGGCCTCGGGCAGGCCGTGCATCGGTAGCAGGCTGTCTTCCCAGCGGCCGTCGCGCAGCAACCGTTCCTGCGGCGAATGGACCAGCGCGGTTTCGTCGTAGTAGGGGGCGTCGTCGCCGGCGTCGCGCTCGATCAGGCCGAAGTCGGCCAGCATCTCGCGCACATGGGTCGATTCGCGCGAGGGCAGGGGCAGGTAGTGCGCGCCCGTCGGATAGTCCAGGCCGTCCTGCGCGCCGCCGGCGGCGCGCAGGACGGCCTGGAGTAT
>NZ_JAGTJY010000202.1:0-10649 GCF_018195695.1 Achromobacter sp. Marseille-Q0513
GGGCGGGCGGGTCGGGCGGGTGGACGGGGGGCGGGCGGGGGCGCGGGCCCGCCGGGGGCGCGCCGGGCCGCCCGGCTCCGCCGCCGCAGCAGGCGGGGCCGGCGGGACCGGCGGCCGCCGGCCAGCCGGTGCTCAAGGCCGACAGGCTGTTCAAGAGCTTCGGCGGCCTGCGCGCCACCAACGACGTGTCGCTGACGCTGAACCAGAACGAGATCCTGGGCATGATCGGCCCCAACGGCGCGGGCAAGACCACGGTGTTCAACCTGCTGTCCGGCTTCCTGTCGCCGGACCAGGGTTCGGTGTCCATGCTGAATGCGCGCGGCGAGTGGGTCAGCTGCAAGACGCCGGATGCGTTCGCCCACCAGGGCCTGGGCCGCACCTTCCAGATCGCCAAGCCCTTCACCGGCCTGACGGTGCTGGAGAACATCATGCTGGGCGCGTTCATCCGCACGTCCAGCCGCGACGAGGCCGAGCAGATCGCGCTGCGGGTGGCCGAGCAGACCGACCTGACCCGGCACCTGGACACCGAGGCGCGCAACCTGACCGTGGGCGGCATGAAGCGCCTGGAAGTGGCGCGCGCGCTGGCGATCCAGCCGCGCATCCTGCTGCTGGACGAGGTGATGGCGGGCCTGAACCCCACCGACATCGAGAAGTCCATCCAGATGATCCGCCGCATCCGCGACTCGGGCGTGTCGGTGCTGCTGATCGAGCACATGATGCAGGCCACCATGGCACTGTCCGACCGCATCGTGGTGCTGAACGAAGGCGCGGTGCTGGTCAGCGGCGCGCCCAAGGACGTGGTCGAGAACCCCGCCGTCATCGAGGCCTATCTGGGCAAGGAGTATCAGGATGCTTAAGGTTTCGAAGCTGTGCTCGGGCTATGGCAAGAGCCAGGTGCTCAACGGCCTGGATTTCGAGGTGCGCGCCGGCGAGATCGTCACGCTGATCGGCGCCAACGGCGCCGGCAAGACCACCACGCTCAAGACGCTGTGCGGCGTGGTCGCGGCCACCGGCGGCAAGGTCGAGTTCGAGGGCCGGGACCTGACCAACCGTCCGCCCTTCGACATCGTCGACGCCGGCATCACCATGATTCCGGAAGGCCGCCAGCTGTTCCCGCACTTCACCGTGAAGGACAACCTGCTGATGGGCTCGTACAAGCGCGCCGCGCGCCCCATCGTGCAGCGCAAGCTCGAAGAGGTGCTGCAGATCTTCCCGCGCGTGCGCGAGCGGCTGGCCCAGTACGCCGGCTCGCTGTCCGGCGGCGAGCAGCAGATGGTGGCGATCGCGCGCGGCATGATGGCCGACCCCAAGCTGCTGGTGTTCGACGAACCCTCGCTGGGCCTGTCGCCGCTGCTGGTGCAGCAGATGTTCGACATCATCCGCGACGTCACCGCGCACGGCGTGACCGTGCTGCTGGTGGAGCAGAACGTGTTCCGCACGCTGCGCCTGGCCGACCGCGGCTACGTGCTGGAGAACGGCGCCATCGTGCGCGCCGGCACCGGCGCCGAGCTGCTCGGCGATCCCCATGTCAAGAAGGCCTACCTGGGCCACTGAACCTCACGCAAAGGAAACACGCGCCATGTCATTGCGCTGCGCTTACATCGACCACGGCAAGGGCGGCCCGCCCGACATCCTGCGCCTGGCCGAAAGAGAAATGGAACCCCCCGCCGGGCGGCAGGTGCTGATCGAAGTGGCCTACGCCGGCGTCAACCGGCCCGACGTGCTGCAGCGGTCCGGCTCCTATCCTCCGCCGCCTGGCGCCTCGCCCTACCTGGGACTGGAAGTGTCCGGCACGGTCATCGCCACCGGACCGCAGGCCAGCCGCTGGCAGGTCGGCGACCAGGTCTGCGCGCTGACGCCCGGCGGCGGCTACGCGCAATACTGCCTGGCCGACGAACGCCATTGCCTGCCGGTGCCGCGCGGCATGGACCTGCTGACCGCCGCCGCCATTCCCGAGAACTACTACACGGTCTGGACCAATGTGTTCGAGCGCGCGCGGCTGGCGGCGGGCGAGCGCTTCCTGGTGCACGGCGGCTCCAGCGGCATCGGCCTGACCGCCATCCAGCTGGCGCGCGCCTTCGGCGCCGAGGTCTGGACCACCGTGGGCAACGCCGAGAAGGCGGCGGCCTGCATCGAGGCCGGCGCGCAGCACGCGCTGATCTACCGCGACGCCGACTACGAGGACGCCATCCGCCAGGCCACCGGCGGCCAGGGCGTGGATGTGATCCTGGACATGGTGGGCGGCGCCTACCTCAACAAGAACATCCGCCTGCTGGCGCTGAACGGCCGGCTGGTGCAGATCGCTTTCCTGGAAGGCAGCAAGGCCGAGATCGACGCCCTGCCCATCATGACCAAACGCCTGACCGTCACCGGCTCCACGCTGCGGCCGCGCTCGGACGAGGACAAGGGCGAGATCGCCCGCGCGCTGGCCGAGCGCGTGCTGCCGCTGATGGAGCAAGGGCGCTGCCTGCCGCGCATCCACCAGGTCTTTCCGCTGGCCGAGGCCGCCGGCGCGCACGCGTTGATGGAAAGCAGCCGTCACATCGGCAAGATCATGCTGCAGGTGCGGCCATGAGCGCGGGCACGCATGCGGCCCCGGCATCCGCCACGTCCGGCGCAGCGCGCTTCGCCGGCCAGACCGCCATCGTCACCGGCGCCGTCGGCGGCATCGGCTCGGCCATCGTCGAGGGCCTGCTGGCCGAGGGCGCGCGGGTCGGCCTGATCGACTTCAACGGCCAGGCCGGCGACGCCTGGGCCGGCCAGCTGCGCGGCCAGGGCCGCGCGGTCTGCTTCGCCCAGGCCGACGTATCGCGCTACGAGGAATGCGAAGCCGCCTACGCCCGCATCAGCGACGAACTCGGCCCGGCCACGATCCTCATCAACAACGTCGGCATCTCGCCCAAGACCGAGGGGCGCGCGCTCAAGGTCTGGGAAATGGCGCCCGCCGAGTGGGACCGCGTGGTGTCGGTGAACCTGAACAGCGCGTTCTACATGACGCGCCTGGCGACGCCGCACATGGTGGCGCGGCGCCAGGGCCGCGTCATCAACATGTCCTCGGTGGCGGGCAAGGCCTATTGCGATATCGTGGCGGCGCACTACGCCGCCACCAAAGCCGCGCTGATCGGCCTGACGCGGCACTGGGCCGCCGAGCTGGGCGAGTACGACGTGACCGTCAATGGCCTGGCGCCGGGACGCATCAGCACGCCGCTGCTCAAGAGCGTGCCGCAGGAGATCAACGACGCCGTGGCCGGCGTGACGGCGCTGCGGCGGTTGGGCACGCCCGAGGAAGTGGCCGACGCCTGCCTGTTCTTCGCCTCCGACCAGGCCCGCTTCGTGACGGGCCAGGTGCTGGACGTGGCGGGCGGCTGGTTGATGACCTGAAAGGTCGAGATCTGAAGAAGTTGGCAACCTGAAAGTCGATGGCCTGAAGCGCGCGGACGCCGGTCGGAACACCGACCGCGCGTCCCTGCCCCGCATCAGGCCTGGCGGCGCAGCACCTGCCCCGGCCGCTCGCCGGTGGTCTTGCCGTCCTGCCATACCGGCCGGCCATTGGTCCAGACCGACACGATGCCCGCCGACGGCGCGATCGGCTGCGCGAAGGTGGCGCGATCGGCCACCTGCCCCGCGTCCAGCAGCACCAGATCGGCATGCGCGCCCTCGCGCAGCACGCCCCGGTCCGCCAGGCCGAAGCGCGCGGCGGTCAGGCCGGTCATCTTGTGGATGGCCTTTTCCAGCGGGAACAGGCCCAGGCCGCGCGCGTAGTGGCCCAGCACGCGCGGGAAGCTGCCCCACAGGCGCGGGTGCGGCGTCTCGTCATGAGGCAGCCCGTCGGAACCGACCATGGTTTCATCGAACTGCAGGATGCGCGCCACGTCGTCTTCGTGCATGCGGAAGTAGATGGCGCCGGCCGGTTGCAGGCGGCGCACGGCCTCCTCGACCGGGCAGCCCAGCTCGCGCGCGACCTCGTCCAGGTCGCGGCCCGAGAACTGCGGATGGGCCTTGGACCAGGTGACGATGACGCGGGCGGCGCCATCGACCAGCGCCTGCTCCAGGATGGTGGACGAGGCGTTGTACGGATAGCAGTCCAGGCAGACCGGTTGCGTTTTCATCTGCTCGGCGATGCGCGCCAGCGTCTGGACCGAGCGTCCGTGATTGGGCTGGCCCACCACCTTGTGGTGCGAGATCACCACCGGCACGCCCAGCTCGCGGCCGATGTGGAAGGTTTCCTCCAGGCAGTCCATCACCGTGTCGCCCTCGTCGCGCAGGTGCGTGGTGAAGATGCCGCCGTGCGCGCGCAGCGGCCGGCAGACCTCGATCACCTCTTGCGTGCTGGCGGCGCGCGACGGCGCGTAGGCCAGCCCGGTGGACACGCCGATGGCGCCGGCCTCCAGCGCCTCTTCGACGCGCGCGCGCATGACGGCGATCTCGGCCGGCGCGGCCTCGCGCTCCAGGTCCGGCACGGCGGCCACGCGCAGCGTGATGTGGCCCAGCAGCATGGCGCAGTTGGTGGCCGCCGGCTGCTCGCGCAGGGCCTGCAGATAATCGCCGTAGCGTTCGTAGCGGAACCAGCCGCCGTCGCCGTCCAGCAGGTCCAGCGGCGGCACCACGCGCGGCGGGCGCGGCGCCAGCGAGATGCCGCAGTTGCCGCCGATCACGGTGGTGACGCCCTGGCTGACCTTGGGCGCCATGGCGCCGTCGGACAGCATGGCGCGGTCGTCATGGGTATGGGCGTCGATGAAGCCCGGCGCCAGCACCAGGCCGCGCGCATCGATCTCGGCGCGCCCGCGCGCGCCGGCCAGGTCGCCGACGCGGACGATGCGGTCGCCATCGACGGCCACGTCGCCCTCGAAACGCGGCGCGCCCGTGCCGTCGACGATCTCGGCGCCACGGATCAGCAGGTCATGGATGGCGGACATGCGATTCCTTGATAGTCATCATTCGGGGCAATTCCTTGATAGTCGCCATTCGAGGCAAGGTCGCCCTGACCGGGGCCGCGCAGATCCGGCTCCGCCGGTCTGCTGCGGCGCCCCCTGGGGGGAAGCGCGCAGCGCTTCGGGGGGGTCATTTCCCGATATTCCAGAATAGCGTCACGGGCGCGTCCAGCACGCCCGACAGTTTCTTGCTGTAGGCCGCCGGAATCTGGAACTGCCCCAGCGGCGCCACCACGCCCTCGTCGATGGCCAGCTTCTGGATCTGCGCGGCGATCTGCTTGCGCTCGGCGGTGTCGGCGGCCTTGGCGTACTTCAGGCGCAGGGCCTCGATCTCGGGCACGTCCGGCCAGCCCGCCCAGGCCTTGCGACCGTTGGCGGCCAGCGTGGTGTTGCCGAACGGATCGCCGCTGGTGGCCAGGATGCTGTAGGTGGAGAAGATGTTCCAGCCGCCGTCGGCCGGCGATTTCTGGTTGCCCTGCTGCGACACCACGCTCTGCCAGTCCATGGCCTTCATCACCACCTTGAAGCCGGCCTTGCGCAGCGCCGCGCCCACCACCACCGGCTGCGGCGAGACCATGGCGATGTCGGACGGCTGCAGGATGACCACGGGCGTGCCGTCATAGCCGGCTTCCTTGAGCAGCGCCTGGGCGCGTTCGATGCGCGCCGGCACCACCCAGTCCTCGCCGTAGTTGTCGCCCATGGGATTGCCGCAGCCCATCACGGCGGCGCAGGTCCGGTAGTACTTGGGATTGCCCACCAGCGCCTTGAGCACATCCTCCTGGCTGACGGCGGCGATGGCCGCCTGCCGCAGCAGCTTGTTGTCGAACGGCGGGTACAGATGATTCATGCGGAAGTAGGTCCAGGCGCCCAGCTTGTCCAGCACGCGGACCTGCAGGTTGTCCTGGCCCTCGACCATGGGCAGCAGGTCGAACGGCACCTGCTGCATGAAATCGACCTCGCCGTTCTGCAGCGCGCTGACCGCCGTCATCTGGTCGGGCATGGCCACCCATTCGACCCGCTCCACCTTGACCACCTTGCCGCCCGCCGTCCAGCTGGGCGGCTCGGCGCGCGGCACGTAGTCCTTGTTCTTCTCATACACCACCTTCAGGCCGGGCTTGAATTCCGAGGCCACGAACTTGAACGGGCCCGAGCCGATGAATTCGGTGATGGGCTGGGCGCTGGGCGTGTCGGCGATGCGCTTGGGCATCATGAAGAGCGGACGCGAGCTGAGCTTGGCCAAGCCTTCCAGCAGCAACGAGGTGGGCTGCTTGAGCACCACGCGGAACTGCTTCGCGTCGACCGCCTCGATGCGGTCGATCAGCGTCATCAGCACCTGTCCGGTGGCGTCGGCGTCGGCCCAGCGCTTGATCGAGGCGATGCAATCCTCAGACGTGACCGGCGCGCCGTCATGCCACTTCAGGCCGTCGCGCAGCGTGAAGACGTAGGTCTTCCTGTCCTCCGACTCGGTCCAGCTGGCCATCTGCGGCTGCACCTTGAAATGCTCGTCGGTGCCCAGCAGCGTGTCGTAGATCATGTAGCCGTGGTCGCGCGTCATGAACGCGGTGGTCATCACCGGATCCAGCACCCGCAGCCCGGACTGCATCACGGCCGTGACCGTCTGCGCCTGCCCCTGCGCGGCCGGCGCGAGCGCGGCCGCCAGGGCCAGCAGCAGTGCGCCGGCCCCTTGCCGCAAGCGTCGTGTTTGTTTCATGTCGTTCCCCTTGTGTCGTTGGTTGTGCTGCTCGCGGCTACCACTGGAAAAGCGTATCGGATATGGGCGACGGCCGTCCGGCGATGCGGTCGGCCAGCACGCCGGCGCTGCCCGCGGCCAGCGTGAAGCCCAGCGCGCCGTGGCCGGCGTTGATCCACAGCCCGCGCACGGGCGTGCGGCCGATCAGCGGCTTGCCATCGGGCCGCGCCGGCCGCAGGCCGGCCCATGCCTCGGGTTCGCCGGCCGGCGCCAGGCGCGGCAGATAGCGCCGCACCTGCTCCTTGAGTTGATGGATCCGGCCGCCATCGATGCCCGCGTCACGATCGCCAATGTCGACCATGCCGGCCACGCGCAGCCGGTCGCCCAGGCGCGCGTAGACCACCTTGTTGTGCACGTCGCTCAGGCTGGTGCGCGGCGCGCGGCTGTCCGGTCCCAGCGCATAGGTCAGGCTGTAGCCCTTGAGCGGGTAGATCAGCGGCTGCAGGCCGGCCTGGCGGCACAGCGCCTGCGCGCCCACGCCATTGGCCACGACATAGGCGTCGGCCCGCATCTCGCCCGCGCTGGTTTCCAGCGCCTGGATCGCGCCGCCGCGCAGGCGCAGCCGCCGCACGCTCGTGCCCAGCCGCAGCCGCGCGCCCAGCCCGCGCGCCAGGGACGCGCACAGCGCCTGGCAATCGGCCGCGTCCTCGCTGGGCGTGTAGACGCCGCCGACCACGCGCTGGCCGATATCGGCCAGGGCCGGCTCCAGCGCCAGGCATTCGTCGCGACCCAGCGCATGCTGTTCGCAGCCCAGGCTGGCCTGGTAGCTCATCTGCGCGCGCGCGCCGGCAAAGGCGGCCGCGTCCTGATAGACCAGCAGCTTGCCGCTGGCGCTGAAGTCGCAGGACGGCGCGCCGTCTTGCACCAGCGCGCGCGTCAGTTGCCGGCTATGCAGGCCCAGCTGCAACAGCTCGGCGGTCGTGCGCGCGGCGGTGCCGCGGCGGCAGGCCGCCAGGAAACTCAGGGCCCAGCGCCATTGCGCCGGATCGGCCCGCAGGCGCAGGCGCAGCGGCGCGTCGCGCCGCGTCAGCCAGCCCGGCAGCTTGCCCAGCACCGAAGGATCGGCCAGCGGCGCGACGAAGCTGTAGCTCAGCTGCGCGCCATTGGCCTTGCTGGTGCCGACGCCGGCCTGCGCGGCCTCGTCCAGCACGGTGACTTCGTGGCCGTCGGCCAGCAGCGCGCGCGCCGTGGTCAGGCCGATGATGCCGGCGCCGATGACGATGATGTTCATCGGGCCGCCTCCGTCGAGATGGCGACGGCGAGGGCCGGAGCGATGAGGGCGGCAACGGCTGCTGTGGCAACGCGAGGCCGCGAGGCGAGCGGTTCAACCATTGCCATCCAGCCCCCGCATCAGCATGAAGTCCTGCGCCGCGCCGCCGCCCGGCCAGGCCTGGCCGTCGCGGATCTCGACATACAGTTCGGTGCGCGCATGGCCGATCAAGCGACCATCGCGCCAGATTTCCGCGCCCAGGTAGACCGCCGTGGCGCGCCGGCTCAATCCGGCCAGGCGCGGGTCGGCCGTCTCCAGGCCGATGATGCGCCCCGCCTCGTCCACGGTCACGCGGTCGCCGGTGGCGGCGCGCAACGGCAACGCCTGCTCCAGCCTCAGCCATTGCAGGACGCCGGCCTGCCCGGCCAGCCTGGCCCAGGCCAGCCCGCCCAGATCATCGGCCAGCGCGCCGCGTGCGTAGATGGAGTTGTGCAGCAACGCCACGCGGCCCTGCTGTCCCTGGCGCTGAAAGGCGCCCAGGTCGTCGCGCCGCGCCGCGCGCGCGCTGTTGCCCAGGCCCAGCCCGTCTTGCGCGTGCAGCGCGATCAGGCCCGCGTCCCATTCGGGATGCGCGGCCAGCACGGCGTCGACCGCCTGCTGCGGCGTCGCGCCCTCGGCCATCAGATCCAGCGCCATCCGGTTCAGCGGACGACCGTCGGCGCCCGGCTGGTTCGGCAGGCGATGGCCGGTGACCAGGCCCAGGCCGTCGGCGCCGGCCACGAATTGCGTCAGGGGTTCGGGGCGGTCGGGGCCGCTGGAAATGGCGGCCGCCGCGCGCGCGTCGCGCCAGGACGCCGGCAGGTCCAACGCCGTCACGCCGCCACGCTGGGTGGTCCGGTAGTGCAGCCGGCCGTGCTCGTCCAGCACGGCGAACACGGCAAAACCGCCGATGGCGCCACGCCCCAGCAGCTCGGCGCCCAGCACCGCGTCGAACACCGCCGCGCCGGCCTGGCCGCCCGCCGCCGCCACTCCTATCGTCATATCGCCCCCGAGATGATGTGACCATCAGGTCACAAAATCATGCTAGTGCGGCCGGGAACAAGACGGAAGCTCGGGAAAACCCGTTGCCCGCGCGGCGGCGGGCAACGGGGGAAAAGGAAAGCGTCAGGCGCGCTGCTGGCCCAGCCGGTACACCACGGTGTCGAGCCGGCTCACGCCCGCGGCCTGGAACTTGGGTTCCTTGTCCAGGATGTCGCGACGGTCGATGATGGCGGCCGGCGCCACGCCCTGGAACAGGGCCTGGGCCTCGCTGTCGGCGATGGCGAACGGCGGGCCGGGCATTTCTTCCTGCGGGTAGTCCAGCGTGATCAGCAGGCCGCGCCAGGACGGCGACAGCTGGCCGTAGACATGCCGCACATACGAGGCCCGCATGGATTCCGGCAGCGCCACCAGCGCGGCGCGGTCGTAGGCGCCGACGCAATGTGACAGGATCTGGGCATCCAGGTTGTAGATGTCGCCGCAGATGATCTCGATATTGCCCGCCACGTAGTGGCGGCCGTAGGACGACTCGTGGATCACGGGCCTGAGCTCGTTCTCGGCGAAGAACTGCTCCACCGCGAGCGGCGCCAGCTCCACGCCCAGCACCTCGTGGCCCTGGGCCGCCAGCCACACCATGTCCAGCGACTTGCCGCAAAGCGGCACCAGCACCTTGCCGCCGGCCGGCACATCCAGCCCGGGCCAATATTTCTGCAGCAGCGGGGTCACCCGCGTCTGGTGAAAATGAGTACGCCCTTCGCGCCAGCGCTCCAGCCAGAATTCCGCGTCCATGACTGCCTGCTCCTCCGGGGGTGGGATTCAAATGGGCCTTGCGGCTGCGCGCAGGCCGGACGTATCGGCCATTGTAGTTCGCCGCCGCGAGCGTGACGCGCGCGCGCCGCACCGGTATGCTGGAGCCCGCCTCGACCTGTCCCAGGGATCCGATGACCGACGTCCAGCATCTGCAGGCCTTGCTCGCGCAGTGCGCCGCCCAGCGCGAATCCGCGCTGGAGGAGCTGTACCGCCTCGCGTCCCCGCATCTGTATGCGCTCGCCAGACGTATGTTGAGAGACCCGGCCGCGGCCGAGGACGTGCTGCAGGAGTGTTTTCTCTCGATCTGGCGGCAGGCCGGACAATACCGGCCTGAGCAGAGCCAGCCCATGACCTGGATGACCCGCATCGTGCGCAACCGCTGCATCGACCGCCTGCGTCGCCCTGGCCTGGAAGTGCCGGATCCGGACGACGCGCTGACGCTGGCCTTCGCCGACGAATCGCCCGGCCCGCTGGCGCGCCTGGCGGCCAGCCGGGAAGGCAGCCGCCTGGCGGGCTGCGTGGGCGAGCTGGACGGCCCGCAGCGCGTCGCCATCGCCATGGCGTTCTTCGACGACCTGGCGCATCCCGATATCGCGGCGCGCCTGGACGCGCCGCTGGGCACGGTGAAGAGCTGGATACGCCGCGGCCTGCAGCGGCTCAAGAGGTGCATGGAATGAACTACAGCGACCCCGACCTGCAGGACCGCCTGGCCGCGGATTACGTGGCCGGCGTGCTGCGCGCGGGCGCGCGGCGCCGCTTCGCCGGCCTGCTGCGCGAGGACGCCGCGCTGCGCCAGCGGGTGCGTGACTGGGAAGAACGGTTGCTGCCGCTGGCCCTGGCCTTGCCGCCGCAGGCGCCGCCCGAACATGTCTGGACCGCCATCGCGGCCCGCATCCGCTCGCGGCCGGAG
>NZ_JAGTJY010000203.1:0-10618 GCF_018195695.1 Achromobacter sp. Marseille-Q0513
GGGTATAGATCGCCGTCAGGACGTGGGTGTTGGCGTCCAGCAGTAGCTGGAGCGAGTTGTTTGCGTCCATGTCAGCCTCCTGCCCGGCGCTGCCGGCCGGTTCACTCATTTAGTAATTAAACGAAATATTAGGTCATATATTAACTCATGCCCATGACCACTGGCACCTTATGCAACGGCGTGCCCGCCAAAAGCCTTAGTGCCGTCCCTGTTTTTCCCTTGATCTGGGCCCGACGTCGCGCATTAGTTCGTAGGCAGGAGCGACAAGGCCGGCTCGGCGGCGCAGCATAGGGCCTCCTGCCCGACGCGCCTGCGCGCCGGGCGCCTTGCCGGATACCGCCGGAGTCCACCCATGGCGCCACGCATTCTTTCTGCCGCCCCGCGTGCCTTCCTGGCGCGCGCCGGCGGCTGGGCGGCGCTGCTGGTCCTGGCCGCCGGCGCCGCGCTGGCTCCGCGCGGCGCGGCGGCCATGGAGACCTACCGCTACAAGGACCCCCACGGCGTCTGGCGCAGCATGAAGGTGCCCAAGGGCTATGTCAGGCATGGCGCGCGGCCCTTGCCCCGGGTGGCCGTGCGCAGCGCGCCGCTGTGCCTGATGTGCGAGCCGGAGTCCGGACAGGGCGCGCGCCGGCCGGGCCTGATCATCTGGGCGTCGAGGCTGGCCCTGCCTTGGGACGGACCGCCGCCGGCCCTGCACGACGGGCTGATCGCGCAGGCGGCGCTGGATTCGGGCGTGGACCGGGCGCTGCTGACCGCGGTGATCGCGGTGGAGTCGGGATTCCGCAGCGATGCCCGCTCGCCCAAGGGCGCGCTGGGCCTGATGCAGCTGATGCCGGCGACCGCCGCCACGCTGCTGACGGTGGACAACATGGAACGGGCGCTGGTGGATCCGGCGACCAATGTGCGGCTGGGCTCGCGGCACTTGCGGCGCCTGCTGGACCAGTACCCGGGCAGGCTGGACCTGGCGCTGGCCGCCTACAACGCGGGCGAGGGCGCGGTCAGCAAGTACGACGGGGTGCCGCCGTATGCGGAAACGCAGCAGTACGTGAGAGCGGTGACGGCGCTCTACCAGCGCTACAAGGCGCCGTGAGCCGTGCCGCAATGCGCCGCCGTCCGACGCGGAGCGCGCCGGGCGGGGGATGCGTCTGGAAGGCGGGCGGCGCGCGGCCGCCCCGCGCGCTCACAGCGTCGCGAAGACCTTCTCGGCGATGTCCAGCGTGGCCGCGATGACGGCGTCGTCATGCGTGGCCGAGACGAAGCCGGCTTCGAACGCGGACGGCGCGAAATGCACGCCGTGGTCCAGCATGGCGTGGAAGAAGCGATTGAACCGCGCGGTGTCGCAGGCCGAGACTTCGGCGAAGGACGCGGGGATGCGCTCGCTGAAGTAGATGCCGAACATGCCGCCCACCGAGTCGGCCGAGAAGGCCAGGCCGGCGGCGCGGGCGCGCTCCTGCAGGCCCTGGGCCAGCTTGGCGGTCTGGGCCGACAGCTTTTCGTAGAACCCGGGCGCGGCGATCAGGCGCAGCGTGGCCAGGCCCGCTGCCACGGCCACCGGATTGCCCGACAGCGTGCCGGCCTGGTAGACGCCGCCCAGCGGGGCGATGTGCTTCATGATGTCGGCGCTGCCGCCGAAGGCGCCCACCGGCATGCCGCCGCCGATCACCTTGGCCAGCGTGGTCAGGTCGGGCTTGACGCCGGTCAGGCCCTGCACGCCTTGCGGGCCGACGCGGAAACCGGTCATCACTTCGTCGAAGATCAGCAGCGCGCCATGGGCCGTGCAGACCTCGCGCAGGCCTTCCAGGAAGCCCGCGGCCGGCTTGATCAGGTTCATGTTGCCGGCGACCGGCTCGACGATGATGCAGGCGATGTCCGCGCCGTGCTGGGCGAAGGCCTCGCGCACGGCGTCCAGGTTGTTGTATTCCAGGGTCAGCGTGTGCGCGACGAATTCGGGCGGCACGCCGGCCGAGCTGGGATTGCCGAAGGTCAGGAGGCCCGAGCCGGCCTTGACCAGCAGGCTGTCGGAATGGCCGTGGTAGCAGCCTTCGAACTTGACGATCTTGGCGCGTCCGGTGGCGCCGCGCGCCAGGCGGATGGCCGTCATGGTGGCCTCGGTGCCGGAGCTGACCAGGCGCACCTGTTCCAGCGACGGCAGGCGGGCGATCAGCGTTTCGGCCAGTTCGATCTCGGCCTCGGTGGGAGCGCCGAACGACAGGCCGTGGACGGCGGCTTCCTGCACCGCGCGCACGACCTCGGGATGCGAGTGGCCCAGGATGGCCGGACCCCAGGATCCCACGTAGTCGATGTACTGCTTGTCCTCGGCGTCCCAGACGTAGGGGCCTTGCGCGCGCTTGATGAACCGCGGCGTGCCGCCCACGGAGCGGAAGGCGCGCACGGGCGAGTTGACGCCGCCGGGGATGCTGCGGCAGGCGCGTTCGAAGAGCTGGGCGTTGCTGGACATGGCGGTCAGGGCTTGGATTTGGGGTTGATGGAATAGGGCGCGGCGCAGGCGGCCGCGGCGGCGCGCACGCTGGGCGCGGCGAACAGCGCGGTGATGACGGCGATCGAGTCGGCGCCGGCCTGGGCCACCAGGCGCGCGTTGTCGGGCGTGATGCCGCCGATGGCGACCACGGCGGGCCGGGGGCCGTCGAACGTCTCCACCAGCTTCCTGGCCTCGGTCAGCACCGACAGCGGCGCGCGCACGGTATCGGGCTTGACGGTGGACGCGAACATGGCGCCGAAGGCGATGTAGTCGGCGCCGGCGTCGAGCAGTTCGCGGGCGCGGTCTAGGTCGTCGTAGCTGGAGCCGCCCAGGATCAGGTCGGGGCCGGCCTCGGCGCGGATGCGCGCCAGGCTGTCGTCGTCGCGGCCCACGTGGGCGCCGTCGGCGCCGACGTCCAGCGCCAGCTTCCAGTCGTCGTTGATCAGGAATACCACGCCCAGCTCGCGGCACAGCGGCGCCAGCGCGCGCGCCTGGGCGGCGCGCTCGGCGTCGGGCACGTTCTTGCGGCGCAGTTGCAGCGCGCGCATGCCGCCCTCGGCGGCGGCGCGCACGGCCTGCAGCAGGCGTTCGGTGTCATCCCATTCGGGCGTCACGCCGTAAAGGCCGGCGGGAAAACGCAGGGCTTTCATTGCGGTTGGATCCGGTAGGGGATGCGCCGGCCCATGCCGGGCAGGAAGCTGGAGGCGACGGCGGCGTCGGCGTGGGCCAGGCCCTGACGCACGGCCTCGGGCATTTCCAGGCCGCGCGCCAGCATGGCGGTGATGGCCGTGGCGGCCAGGCCGCCGGCGTCACCGTTGCGATCGGGCGGCGCCTGCCAGGGATAGGTGCTGGTCTGGCCGCCGGGGCCGAGCAGCACGTTGGCGTAGTGGCCGGGCCGTTGCGGGCTGCCCAGCACCAGCACCCACTGGGCGCCGGCCGCCACCAGGGCGTGCATGGGAGTAGGTGCGTCCCCGATATCGATGTCGCCGTCGGCGTGCCACTGCGCCAGGCGCAGGTGCTCGATGACCAGCAGGTCGGTCTGCGGCAGCACCAGCTCCAGCGTGGCCGCCAGCAGATCGTCGGCGTCGTCCTCGTCGGCGGCGTCGGTCGGCGGCAGCTGGGCGCGCTGGCCCAGGTGCAGCACCAGCGGGACCTGGCTGTAGTCGGCGGCGATCTGCGCCGCCACGCTTGCCGTTTCGGCGGTGTATAGTCCGCCCACCTTGATGGCCTGCACGGACATGTCTTCGAGCAGGCAGCGCGCCTGATCGTCCAGCAAGTCTGGCGAAACGGGATGGATTTCCTCGATGCCGGCGGTGTCCTGCACGGTCAGGGCCGTGACCGCGGCGAGGCCGTGGCAGCCCAGGCGGGCGCAGGTGACGGCGTCTGCCGGCAAACCGTCGGCGCCCGAAGGATCGAGCGGACCGAGGACCAAAACGAGAGGGGGGGTAACGGGAGCCACGTGGACAGCGCTAGATCAAGGGCGCCCCGACCCGTTTGCGGAGAATCAGGGGAACCCCTATTGGGTTTCGGTAAGATTGTCCCCATTCTAATGGATGCACCCCGTCTTTGCCCTGCCCCCGCTGCGCGGGCAGTAACCGGGATTTGATGTAAGAGAGAGCTATGCGTACTTGGATGTGTCTGATTTGCGGCTGGGTCTACGATGAAGAGGCCGGCCTGCCCGACGAAGGGATCGCTCCCGGCACCCGCTGGGAAGACGTGCCGCCGAACTGGGTCTGTCCCGAATGCGGCGCGCGCAAAGAGGATTTCGAACTGATGGAAATCTGAATCCGCTCAAGCCGACATATTCCGCCAGGGCGAGCGGGACGGGGCGCGGCCCCGTCCTGGTCACTGCAAGAATGGTCTGCCGCCAAGCATGGGAGGGCCGCGTCAGCGGCCCGGCCCCGGGGTTTAATCAGACTACTAGGCTAGGGGTTGCCATGACGGAACAACACCACGAAGACACGACGACGCAGGCGGCCAATTTCGCCAACCAGTTCCTGATCGCCATGCCCGGCATGGTCGAGGGCAGCCTGGCGGGCTCCGTCATCTACATTTGCGAGCACACCGAGCGCGGCGCGCTGGGCCTGGTCATCAACCGGCCCACCGACCTGACGCTGGGCACGCTGTTCGAGCGCATCGACCTGGAGCTGGAAATCGGCCCGGTCAAGGACACGCTGGTCTTCTTCGGCGGTCCGGTGCAGACCGACCGTGGCTTCGTGCTGCACGCGCCGGCCGGCGACTACAGCTCCAGCATCAAGCTGGGCGATATGGCGCTGACCACCTCGCGCGATGTGCTGCAGGCCGTCGCCGACGGCAAGGGGCCGGCGCGCATGCTGGTCACGCTGGGCTACGCCGGCTGGGGCGCGGGCCAGCTCGAAAGCGAGATGGGCCAGAACGCCTGGCTGAGCGTGGGCGCCGACGATCACATCATCTTCGACGTGCCGCCCGAGGAACGCTATCCCGCCGCGCTCAAGCTGCTGGGCATCGATCCGGTGATGCTGGCGGGCGACGCGGGCCATGCCTGAAGAAACCCTGCTGGCCTTCGACTTCGGCGAGAAGAAGATCGGCGTGGCCATCGGCAACACGCTGACGCGCCACGCCCGGCCGCTGGAGATCATTCACGGTGAAGTGCGCGACGCGCGCTTCGCGCGCATCGAGGCGTTGCTGCGCGAATGGCAGCCGCAGCGCCTGGTCGTGGGCCTGGCGTTGACCGCAGACGGCGGCGAACAGCCGGCCACCGCGCGCTGCCGTCGCTTCGCCAATCAACTGAACGGCCGCTTCGGCATGGCGGTGGAGCTGGTCGACGAGCGCGGCTCCAGCATGGAGGCGCAGCGCCTGCTGGGCACGCACGCCGCCGACGACGCCATGGCCGCGGCCGTGATCCTGCAGCGCTATCTGGACGCCTTGCCCGCCTGACGCCGGCGCGACGCCCATGCTCAATCCGCAACTCGACCGCCGCGGCGAACTGATACACCTGCTCAGCACGGAAGGCCTGCCGCGCCGCCATGCCGAGCGGCTGCTGGAGACGGCGGCGGCGGCCGATGAACCCTCCTGGCCAGCGGCAGGCTACGGCCCGCTGCCGCCGGTGTTCCTGCGCCTGCCCGACACGCGTCGCGCCACGCGCGCGGCCTACTGGCGCGCCGCCGAACAGTTGCTGCTGCCCGTCACGGCGCTGGATCCCGCCGAGCCGCTGGCCGAAGCCGTGGCCGGCTTGCCGCCCGGCATCCTGGTGCTGGGCCATCCCGCCAGCGGCGCCGCGGTGTGGGCGGCGACGCACTGGGCCGCCACGCATGCGCGGGGCGGCGGCGCTGCCGCAGGCGGTCCTTTCGGAAACAGTCTCTTTGATGGCGGCTTCGATCACGCCGCCGCGCCGGGCCTGCGCGTCCTGAACGCGGGCGACGGCGTTCATGCCGATCCGCTGGCCGCGCTGGCGCTCTTGCGCGCCATCCTGCGCGCCAAGCCCGACCTGACGCGCCTGGTCGTCACGCTGGTGGGCGACGTGCGCCATTCGGGCCTGGCCCGTTCCCTGATCCATGCCCTCACCACGCTGGGAGTGCCCGAGCTGCGCGTGGCCGCGCCGCCGGCGTTGCTGCCCGAGGGCCTGCCGCAGCTGGGCGTATTTCCGTTCAGCGCGCTGGACGAGGGGCTGCGCGATGCCGACGTCATCATCCTGTTGCCGCTGAGCGCCGAGGCGGTCGCCGCCGGGCGACTGCCGTCGCCGCGCGACTACGCCGCCGGCTACCGGCTCAGCCCGCGGGCGCTGGCCCTGGCGCGGCCCGATGCGCTGCTGCTGTCCGCCGCCGGGCTTCAGGCCGGCATCGAAGCCGAGGCCACGTTCGACGCCGCGCTGGCGCGGGCCGGCCATGAGCGGGATGCGCTGGAGCACGGGCTGCGGCTGGCGGCGCTGCGCCTATTGGCGGACTCGCTGGGCCGCGCGCTGGCCCCGGGGAGCCGCGCATGAGGCTGCATATCGCCAATGGCAGGCTGATCGACCCCGCCGCCGGCGTGGACCGGCGGGCAGACCTGTACATCGTCGACGGCCAGGTGGCCGCCGTGGACGTCGCGCCAGCGGGATTCCGCGCCGATCGGCGCATCGAGGCCGACGGCCTGGCGGTGCTGCCGGGCCTGGTGGACCTGTGCGCGCGCGTGGCCAATCCCGATGCTTCGCCGTCGCAGGATGCGCAGCGCGCCGCGCTGGCGGGCGGCGTGACCCGGCTGGTGCAGCCGCCCGATGGCGGCGTCATGCTGGACGATCCCGCGCGGGCGCATGCCTTCTTGAATGCACTGTCGGCCGGACCGTGCCGCATCCACGCCGTGGGCGCGCTGACGCCGGGCCTGCGCGGCGAGGCCCTGGCCGAACTGCGCCTGCTGGCCCAGGCGGGCTGCCTGGCGTTCGGGCAGGGCGAGGCTGGCCTGAGTGATACCCGCCTGCTATGGAACGCCATGCGCTACGCCGCCGGCGTCGGCCTGGCCTTGTGGCTGCGGCCGCAGGATCCCTGGCTGGCGCGCGGCGCCTCTGCGGCCGGCGGCGCTTATGCGGCGCGGCTGGGCCTGGAAGGCCTGCCGGACCTGGCTGAAACGGTGGCCCTGCAAACATTGTTCGAATTGCAGCGCGACACCGGTGCGCGCGTGCACCTGTCGCGCCTGTCCAGCGCCGCCGGCCTGGCGCTGGTGCGCGCGGCCAAGCGCGAGGGACTGCCCGTCAGCTGCGACGTGTCGGCCAATCACCTGCACCTGACCGACGTGGACATCGGATTCTTCGATGCTCGCTACCGCCTGCAACCGCCGCTGCGCGGCCAGCGCGATCGCGACGCCATCCGCGCCGGGCTGGCCGACGGCACCGTCGATGCGCTGTGTTCGGACCATACGGCGGTGACGGCGGCCGGTAAGGCCGCGCCCTACGCCGAGGCCCAGCCCGGCGCGTCCGGACTGGCCACGCTGCTGCCGCTGACGCTGAAATGGGCGCGCGACCAGCGCGTGCCGCTGGCCGAGGCGCTGGCGCGGGTGACCAGCGGCCCGGCGGCCGTGCTGCGCGCCGTGGCGCCGCAAGCGCCGGGCGGCACGGCCCTGGCCGGCACCCTGACCCCGGGCGCGCCCGCCGATCTGTGCCTGGTCGACCTGGACGCGGAACAGGCGCCGGATTCCGCAATGCTGCCTTGTGGCAGCGCCCTCAGCCCGTTCGCGGGTATGATGCTGCCCGGCCGCGTACGCGTCACCGTGGTGGGTGGCAGCCTGGCCTGGGAGACTCCTGCTTGAAGCTGCTGCGCTTTGTCCTTCGGCTTTTCCTCGTCCTGCCGTGGATCGTGTTCGGCCTGCTTTGCGTGGGCCTGGTGTATCCGTGGCTCAGACCGAAATCGCGCGCCTGGCTCAACCGCAGCTGGTCGCGCTTCCTCATGGCCGCCTGTGGCGTGCGGGTCGTCTTCCGGGGCGAACCGCGCATGACCGGTCCCGTGCTGCTGGTGGCCAACCACGTGTCGTGGATCGATATCTTCGTGCTGAACTCGGCGCGCGCCACGTCCTTCGTGGCCAAGAGCGAGATCCGCAGCTGGCCCGTCATCGGCTGGCTGGTGGCCGGCGCCGGCACGCTGTTCATCGAACGCGGCCAGCGCCACGCGGTGCATGCGATGGGCGAGTCCATGCAGGCGCGTTTCCGCCAGGGCGATGCGGTGGGCCTGTTTCCCGAAGGCACGACCAGCGAGGGCTTCGAGCTGCGTCCGTTCCACGCCAGCCTGTTCGAGCCGGCCCGCGCGGCCGCCGTCGAGATCCAGCCCGTGGCCCTGCGTTTCCTGCAGCACGGCCAGCGCAGCGGTTTCGCTGCCTTCGTCGGCGACGAAAGCCTGGTGGCCAACCTGTGGCGCGTCATGGGCACCACCGGCCTGTCCGTCGAAGTTGCGTTCCTGCCGCCGCTGGCGACCCGCAACGCGGACGGCAGCCTGCCGACGCGGCTGGAGCTGTCGCACCAGGCGCGCGACGCGATTCAGCGGGCGCTGTAGTTATCGGGGGTGAGCGCCGCCGGACCCGTCGTCGGGCCGGCAGGCATGCCTCATTCGGCGTTCGGATCCTGGAAGCGCGAGCACTTCACCTGCACCAGCTTGCGGTCCTGCAGGCGCAGCGCGGTCAGCGCGCCGCCCCAGACGCAGCCGGTGTCCAGGCATATCACGTCCGGGCGCAGCAGCAGGCCCAGCGTGGACCAATGGCCGAAGACGGTAGTGACGTCGCGCGTGGCGCGATTGGGCACGTCGAACCAGGGCATCAGGTTGGGCGGCCAGGCGCCGGGCGCGACCTTGGTGGCGAATTCCATGTGGCCGTTGGGCGTGCACAGGCGGATGCGGGTCAGCGCGTTGATGATGACGCGCATGCGCTTGCCGCCCGTGTGGTCTTCCTTCCAGGTGGCCGGCTCGTTGCCGTACATCTTCTGCAGCGCCTTCTGCCAGTTCGGCCCGCGCAGCGCGTCCTGAACCTCGCCGGCCAGCGCCAGGGTCTTGGCCACGTCCCATTTCGCCAGCGTGCCGGCGTGGACCATCAGGTGGTTCTGCTCGAAATGCGCGAGCGGGCGGAAGCGCAGCCAGTCGATCAGGGCGGCGGCGTCGGGCGCGCGGAGGATGTCTTCCAGCGTGTCGGACTTGGACGGCTTGCGCACGCCGGCGGCCGCGGCCAGCAGGTGCAGGTCGTGGTTGCCGAGCACGGCGGTGACGCGGTCGCCCAGATCGATGATGCGGCGCAGGGTGGCCAGCGATTCCGGGCCGCGATTGACCAGGTCGCCGGCGAACCAGAGGCGCGAGTGCGGATCGCCCGCCAGCTCGGGATGGGACAGCAAGCGATCCAGCGGCGAGCAGCAACCCTGCACGTCGCCGATCATCCAGATACTGCCGTTCATGCGGGACTCTTGCTCCAGGGCCAGCGTTGTTGGAAGAACCGCGCCAAGGCGTGGCGGTATTCCATGTAGGACATGGCGCCGAAGGCGAGGATCATGGCCCCGATGTTCGGGCCCAAGGCGGTCAGCCAGGGCGGCCACTTGCCCAACATGCCCACGTTCAATGCCAGCTGGTTAAGCATGAAGAAGCCCACGCCCAGCAGGATGCCGATGAAGACTTTCGCGCCCACGCCGCCCCGGCGCGTCTGCATCAGGCCGATGGGGGCGGCGATGGTGATCATGACCAGCAGCGTGAACGGATACGCCAGTTTGCGCCACAGGGCCACGACCTGTCGACCATATTGAAGCTGGTTGTTGCGCAAATAATCCACATAGTCGAGCAGCGTCACGATGGACATGCGCTCGGGCGTCAGCACGCGGGCGATCAGGCGCTCGGCGCTCAGCGTGGTGTCGATGGTGCGCTCGGGCACCTTGACCACGGCGGCCGGCGGATTCTTGGGCGGGCGGGCGTTGGCCAGCGCGTCGGCGGCCTCGTCGTCCAGGCGCGTCTCGGACACGTCCTTGAGCACCAGGTCGCCATGGGAGAACACGCCAACGGGCGCCGTCGACAGCACCGACAGCGTCAGGTTCTTCTTGAACTCGTACAGCGTGACGTTGGCCACCTGGCCGTCGCCCTTCAGGTCGCCGATGTTGATGATGCGGGTGCCGCCGTTGGCAGTGGGTTCCTTGAACCAGTAGCCGCTGTTCAGGCGGTCGCCGCCGGCCTTGCCGCGCAGGGCCAGGTTGGCTTCGCCGGATTTCATCTCGGCCCAGGGCGTGACGTATTCGGACAGCAGCGCCGCGCCGATCATCAGCGGGATGGTGACGATCCAAAGCATGCGCAGCAGGCGCATGCCGCTGACCCCGGACACGCGCAGGATCACCAGTTCGTTGCGTTGCGCCAGGCCGGCCAGCGCCAGGATGGCGCCGATCAGCAGGCCGATGGGCAGCAGGTCGTAGAGGCGGGTGGGAAGGGCCAGCGCCTGCATGTAGAGCAGCGCCATCATCGTGAACTTCTCGCCCACGTTGTCCAGGTCGTCCACCATCGCGAAGAACGTGAAAAGGCCCAGCAGGGCCAAAAGGACCACAGCGCAGGAGCGATAGATTTCGCGGGCCAGGTAGCGACGGGCGGTACGCATGAAAAAGGACGGTCTGAGGAAAGCGCGTAAACGTGAAAGCTTAACAAATCCGGCTGCCCGACATGGGGGGCGGCGCCGGAAATATTT